>SYCH01000222.1 GCA_005787025.1 Actinomycetota bacterium
GCTGACGCAGTTCGCCGAGATGGCCGGAGGCATGTTCGGCATGAAGTCGAACGCGGCCGGCTGACCCGTTTACCTCTTCGTGACGAAGGGCGTGGGCACCACGCGTCCGGACAATTCACTGCCTCGCACGTCGATCACCACGTTCTCGCCGTCGATGACGTCGGGAGTGACGAGCGCCAGCGCGACACCGTGTTCGAGCATCGGCGAGAAGTTGCCACTCGTCACGACGCCGATGTCGCAGACATCGCCCGACCCGGCGCGGCGCACCACGCAGTCGGCCCGGGGTGGACGACGTCCGTCGGTGGCGATGCCGCGCAGAATCCGGGGCACCCCCCGCTCCTTCTCGGCCGCCAGTGCGGCGCGACCGATGAAATCACCCTTCGTCCAGGACACGACCCATTCCAGGTCCGCTTGCAACGAGGTGATGCCGGCTCCGAGTTCGTGGCCGTGCAACGGAAGTGCGGCTTCGAGACGCAAGGTGTCCCGAGCGCCCAACCCGGCCGGCACGACACCGGCGGCCAGAATCGTGCGCCACAGGTCGGGGGCGACCTCGGCGGGAACGGCGATCTCGACACCGGCCTCTCCGGTGTAACCGGTACCGGCCACCGTGCATTCGACGCCGTTCCAGAGGCAACGGGCGACCTTGAAGCGACCGACCGCGGCGGCTTCGGGGAAGAACGACGCCAGTTTGGTGCGGGAGTCGGGTCCTTGAACGGCCAGTACCGCGCGACGGGCGGTGGTGTCGACCCCCCCGATCGCGGCGATCACGCGGTCGGTGTTGGACGCGTTGGGCATCACGTCGAAGGCTCGCGCATCGACCCACCACACGATGATGTCGTCGAGGACCGACGCATCGTGGGGATCGAGGAGATGGGTGTATTGGGCCCGGCCGGGAGTGATCTTGTTCAGATCGTTCGTGAACGCCGATTGCAGACGCGACAACGCGTCGGATCCCTCGACGCGCACGGTTCCGAGGTGCGAGACATCGAAGACCACCGCTCCCCCACGACACGCGAGATGCTCGGCGATCGTTCCGGACTCGTACTGGAGCGGCATGTCCCAGCCACCGAAGGGTGTGAGACGCGCTCCGAGAGCACGATGCTCGGCGTCGAGCGGAGAGAACTTCATCGGCGGCGATCAGACCGCGCGTCGGACCGCGCCGCCGGGGATGTTTTCGGCCAGCGCGGGATACAGGTCGACGATGCGACCGTCGACCTGGTCCTTCACCTGCGCCAGCGGCAACAAGTTCAGGACTCCCTGTCCTCGACGCACGACGTCGATGAGTTCGTCACCTTGACAGAGCACGACCGAGGATCCGTTGATGACGAGATGAGCCGACGTGAGGTCGGCGTCCAAGTTTTCGCGCAGGTACCGAAACACCTCGCGCACCGACTCCAGTCGGATACCGGCATCGAGGAGACTCTTGATCATTCGCAGTTCGAGAAGGTTGCGATAGTTGTAATGACGACGCGAGCCGCGGCCCGCCGCGTCGACCAACGACGGTCGGACCAGATCCGTGCGAGCCCAGTAATCGAGTTGGCGGTAGGTGATGCCCACGACCTCGGCCGCCTGCTTGCCGGTGAAGGCTGTCTCGGTTGTGCTCATGGTCGCTCCCCTGCCTCGGGTGACACGGGTGTAGTTACACCGCCGTGGCAGGGTACGGCGCTCGTCGTCGAGCGTCAACGTTCGCGCGTCAAGTCCGCGGTCGTGCCTGCTCAGGGGCGCGCGCCCCGTTGGATCAGGGTTTGAAGTCGTCGGGATTGATGTTCTCGATGAAGTCGCGGAACTCCCCGAGCAACTCGGATTCGTCGGGGGTCGCCTCGTCATCGATGAGATCGCTCTCCTCGTCGTTGTCCCCCAGATCGGCGAACTTACCGGCGTCGTCGATGACGGCCGTCGTGCACTGGATGTGAGTACCCGTACGCGCGGCGACGGCCACGGCATCAGAAGGTCGACACGACACGTTCACCACCCCGGTGCGCGTCTGCAACACCAACTCGGCGTGGAACACCCCGTCGACGACGTCGGTGATGACGACGCGTTCGAGAAGAGCACCGAGGGCCCCGAGGAGATCGACGATGAGATCATGGGTCAGCGGTCGGGGTGGTTCGAGGCCGTCGAGCGCCCATTGAATGCTGGCCGCTTCGGGTTTGCCGATGTAGATGGGCAGCACCCGCCGATCACCGTCGCGTTCGCGCAGGATGATGACCGGAGTGTTGCCCACGACCTCGACGCGCACACCGATGAGTTCGAGCTCGACCATGCGCGAAGCGTAGTCCGTGTACTTGGTGCGGGCTCGACGGTCCTCAGCGACGTTTCAGCAACGACCCGTCATCGGTGGTCACGAAGCGACCCGTTACTTGTGGTCACGAAGCGACCCGAGGGCCCGGGCGAGGAGAATGGCGCGCAGACGGGCACCGAGATCGGACAGATCGTCGAGAAGTTCGTTCGACTCCACGCGCGACTCGGGTGACCGTCGGCGAAGCACGGGAAGAACACGTTGTTCGAACAACCCTGCCTCTCGCTCGGCCGATGTTTTCCACGCCTTCAGGTGACGGATGTCGATGCCGGCATCGGCAAAGCCCCGGGCCACCTCGGCGATGGCCAGGTCGTGTTCGTCGTAGAGACCGTGACCGCCGTGAGCGGCCACCAGGCCGTAGCGCTCCAATTCCACGAGGCCGGCGGGGTCCAATCCGGACAGGTCCAGCAGTTCGTCTCGGCTGTACGTGGCCGGTCGTCCGACGGCGTCGGAGGGATCCGGAGGTGCCGGCCGCTTCGGCGCCTTGTCGGCGATGGAGGGGACCGCCCTCACCGCTCGAGCCGCCGGATGGCTCTTGGATGGCGTGGGCGACGACGCGCTCACAGAGGGGTTGTCGTCGACCTCGCTCGCCTCGACCGCGACGGACACGTTCTTGATTCCCCGTGGAGTGTTTCGATCGATGCCGTCGGGCGGGGTGTCGAGTCGATCCTTGATGACCCGCAGCGGCAGGAACTTCTCCTTCTGCTCGCGCAAGATGTACTTGAGGCGATCGACGTCCTCGTCGTGGAATTTGCGGTAGCCCGAACTCGTTCGCTCGGGAACGATCAACCCTTGACTCTCGAGGAAACGAATCTTGGAGATGGTGACGTCGGGGAACTCCTCGAGCAACAAACCGAGCACCTCCCCGATCGAGAGATACGGACGATCCGAGGCCGATTTGGTGTTCATGACTCGTTCGATGGTCCGAGGTAGA
>SYCH01000223.1 GCA_005787025.1 Actinomycetota bacterium
ACGTCATCGCCGGCAAGGCCGTGGCCTTCCGCGAGGCCGCGTCCGATGCCTTCAAGGCGTACGCCCACCAGGTGGTGGCCAATGCCTCGGCCCTGGCCAACGCCCTGGCGCGCAACGGATTCCGCTTGGTTTCGGGCGGTACCGACTGCCACCTCATGGTGGTCGACCTGCGCCCCTTCGATGCCGAACTCACCGGCAAGGAAGCCCAAGCGGTGCTGGATCTGGCCGGGATCACCCTGAACAAGAACACCATCCCCGACGATCCCCGCAGTCCCTTCGTCACCTCCGGCGTGCGCATCGGCACCCCGTCGGTGACCACCCAGGGCATGAAGGAACCGCAGATGGACACCATCGCCGGCCTCATCGCCCGGGCCCTGCGCGACCGGTCCGACGAGGCCAAGGTGGCTGCGGTCAAGGCCGAAGTGGCCGCCCTGTGCGCAGCGTTCCCCGCGTATCCGACCTGACCGGAACCAAAACGGGGGCGAATAGTCTCGCAGGCGTGCCCGATACCGCCGGTTACCTCTTCATCGGTGTCGTCGCTGCCATCGTCACCTTCGTCGCCACACCCATCGTCACCCGCGTTGCGCACCGCGTGGGTTGGGTGGTTCAACCCGATGAGCGTCGCGTGCACAAGGTGCCCACCCCCGATGTCGGCGGCATCGCCATGTTCGTCGGTTTCGTGGTGGCGCTCGGTCTGGCCTGGCGCATGGGTCGATTCGCCCCCGTGTTCGACAACAACTCCGAACCGCTGGGAGTGTTGTTGGCCGCGGTGGTGATCTTCGGGACCGGATTGATGGACGACATCCGCGAGATCTCCAGTCCCGCCAAGGTCACCGGCACGGTGTTGGCCGGTTTGGTGCTGGTGTGGTTCGGCGCGACCATGTTCTATTTCCGCGTACCGTTCCTCGACGTCTTCGTGTTGTCGAACGACTGGGTGCCCATCATCACCATCTTGTGGTTGATGGGTATGAGCCAAGCGGTGAATCTCATCGACGGTTTGGACGGTTTGGCCGCCGGCATCGTGGCCATCGCCGCGGCGGCGTTCTTCCTGTACAGCCGCCGACTCGACGATCTGGGCGTGTTGGTGCAACCCAACGTGGGGCCCCTCATCGCCATCATCGCGTTGGGCGTGTGCGTGGGTTTCCTGCCGCACAACTTCAATCCGGCCCGCATTTTCATGGGCGACAGCGGCGCCCTGTTCCTCGGCTTGTTGATGGCGGTGTCCACCAGCGTGGTGGGGGGTCGCGCCGACCCCGACAGCTCCACGTACACACCGGGTCAGACGTATTTCTTCCTCGCGCCGTTGTTCATCCCGTTGTTCATCCTGGGCGTGCCGATCCTCGACACGTTGTTCGCCATCATTCGTCGCGCGGCCAAGCGCCAGGGCGTGGCCACCGCCGACAAGGGCCACCTGCACCATCGTTTGATGAATCTCGGACACGGTCAGCGCCGCAGCGTGCTGATCCTGTGGTTGTGGACCGCGATCCTGTCGGGATTCGTCCTGTACCCGATCTTCACCAAGGCCCGCACCGCCCTGATCCCCATCGGCACGGCCGCCATCGCGCTCAGCCTGTACACGGTTCTGCACCCCGAGGTGCGCCGCCAGCGCAAGGACGCCCGCCAGGAGGGGGCCGCGGTAACCGACGACCTTGTCGGCGAGACCACGACCGAATTGCCCCGACCCCCGTCGGCTGGGTAGATTGTGCAATCTTTCACGAGCGACCAACCCCCCGGTCGCCCCTGAACCCGCCCCTGAACCCGCCCCTGAACCCGCCCCACTGATGACCGACTCGTCTGCCGCCGCCGCCAAAACCCGTCGTCCGACGGCGATTGCCCAGCGTGTGACCACTGCTTTGGGTCGCCCGAACGGTGGCAACAGCGTCGATCAGGGTCTTGGCCAGGGCATGGAAATGGCCATCACCGTGGTGGTTTTCCTCGGGATCGGCTGGCTCTTGGACCTGGCCTTCGACACCCAGCCGGTGTTCATGATCGCCCTGGTGGTGTTCTCCGTGGTGGGTCAATTCGTGAAGATGTGGTTCGTCTACGACGCCCGGATGAAGACCCTCGAAGCCGAGCGTCGTCGGGGGGCCGTGGCCCACCAGCAAGACGCCGGGTCGGACGGATCGGATCGATGACCATGACCGACAACCCGTCACCGATCACCACGCGACTCGACGGTGAAGCGCCCGAGATCCAGGTCTCCTTCGACATCTTGAAGCGGGGGGCCTACGCCTCGCCGGTGATCGTGGCGGTGTGCGCGGTCTTCGCCGGTCTCGACGGGGTGTTCTCGGCCCTCTACGGCATGGCCTTGGTGCTGGTGAATTTCTTCTGCGCCGCCGGTCTGGTGGCGGTCACCGCGCGCATCAGCCTGGGACTCATGATGGGGGCCGTGCTGTTCGGCTACATCGCCCGACTCGGCCTGATCTTCCTGGCTGTGATTCTTGTCCGGAACGCCTCCTGGATTTCACTCACGGCCCTCGGATTGACCATTATTGTGACTCATCTAGGACTCCTCGTGTGGGAGATGCGCTACGTGGCCGCATCGCTCGCATATCCGGGGTTGAAACCCCGACGTCAGTAATGCCCCCGACAACTTCCGCCTGCCCACCAACGCCTGCACAAAGGACCAACCGAACGTGATCGCACTCGAGTTCCCGCCGATCAATGAGATCCTTCGCTGGAAGGATCTCTTCCCGTCGTTCAACAAGATCGCGCTCATCGCCGTGGCCGCCGCGCTCATCGGCACCGTGATCTTCTTGCTCGCCGGAAGCAAGGATCCGATGAAGGCACCCAAGGGTGTGCGCAACCTCGCCGAGACCATCGTCGAGTTCATCGAGAACGGCATCGTCATGCAGACCATGGGTCGCGACGGTCTCGGTTGGACCCCGTTCTTGATGAGCATTTTCATGTTCATCTATCTGTGCAACGTGCCCGGAATCATTCCGTTCCTGCAGATGCCGGCCACCGCGCGCATCGCCATTCCGATGTTCCTGTCGCTGTTGGTGTGGGTGGTCTTCATCGGCACCGGCTTCAAGCATCAAGGCATCGGCTATCTCAAGAGCTCGCTCTTCCCTCCCGGTGTGCCCAAGGCGCTGTACATCTTGGTGACCCCGATCGAGTTCATCTCGACGTTCTTGGTGCGTCCGTTCTCGCTGACGGTGCGATTGTTCGCCAACATGTTGGCCGGTCACATTCTGCTCGTCACCTTCGCCCTACTGTCCGAAGCGCTGTTCCAAGCCAAGGGCAACCCCGGGCTCATCCCGGTGGGCGTGTTGCCGCTCTTCATGCTCATCTTCCTCACCGGATTCGAGGTGTTGGTGGCGTTCCTGCAGGCCTACATCTTCACGATCCTGACCGCGGTTTACATCGGTGGCGCCGCGCACCCCGAACACTGATCTCGTTTCGTA
>SYCH01000040.1 GCA_005787025.1 Actinomycetota bacterium
TGGTGACCGCCACGATGCGCACCCGCTCACCGCCGACCGCCCGCACCTCGTCGACCAAGGTTCGGTATCGCACCGCGATCGCGGATGCATCGATCGCCCCCGGTTCGACCGTCACGCCACTTGCTTCCAAACCGCCAGCACGTGACGCTGCTCGTCGACACGCGCGCGATGAGAGAAGAACAGATCCGCTCGACATCCCGTGCACAGTCCGACGTCGATGATGCGAACGCCCGGAGCCACTCGCGTCAACTCGACCGAGACGAGTGCACCCATGTCCAGTGCATCCCGCCCCTCTCGATCGATTGAGCAAACGTGCGACCCGAATACGCGCTCCATCTCGCTCAGGTCCTCACCGCCGAACTCGTAGCAACACGCACCGACGTGCGCTCCGAGCACCGCATCGTTCGCTCGGGTGAGCAGCTCGTCGCCGGACGAACCATCGTGAACGCCGGGCCCGTCCACCTCACGCAGGACCACTCCGTGATCCTCGGTAAATTGTGTCCAAGGCCGTGCCGACAACACCCGACGATTCGCGTGGTTCAGCGGTGATCGGGGATGAAAGTCTCCATCGAATCCCGTGGAGTGAACGATTTGCACGGCGGGTCGTTCGACCACATGAACGAACGCGGGCACGTCGCCCGCCGGGTCACTTCAAGAACGACGGGACGTCGAAGTCGTCGTCACCATCGTCGGACGGATCGGCCGGGTCGCTGGCGAAGATGTCCTTGGGCGCCGGGGCGGGAGCCGAACGGCTCTCGCGGGCCGGAGCCGCACCACGTCCGGCGGGACGTCCGGTCGGACGCACCTGGGGAGCGCCCTCCCAGCGATCGAAACCAGCGGCGATCACGGTGACCTTCACCTCGTCACCCATGTCGTCGTTGATCACGGTTCCGAAGATGATGTTGGCGTCCTGGTGAGCGATGCCGTGGATGATCTCGGCGGCCTCGTTCATCTCCATGAGGGTCATGGTGGAGGGACCGGTGACGTTCAACAGAACGCCTCGCGCACCTTCGATGGATGCTTCGAGCAGATTGCTGGACAGCGCCTTCAACGCGGCATCGCGGGCCCGACTGTCACCGCTGGCGGTGCCGATCCCCATCAGTGCCGAGCCGGCGTTCTGAAGGGTCATCTTGACGTCGGCGAAGTCGGTGTTGATCAGGCCGGGATTCGTGATGAGTTCCGAGATACCGGAAACACCGTTGTAGAGGACCTCGTCGGCGCGCCCGAAAGCCTCCATCACGGTGTCGCGAGCGTCGACAACCGACAGCAAACGATCGTTCGGGACGACGATGAGGGTGTCGACCTTCTCTTTGAGCTTGGCGATTCCCGCGTCGGCCTGAACGGCACGACGCCTACCCTCGAACGAGAAAGGACGCGTGACGATACCGATCGTGAGCGCACCGAGGCTCTTGGCCACTTCGGCCACCACCGGGGCGGCTCCGGTTCCGGTTCCGCCACCTTCACCCGCGGCGATGAACACCATATCGGCACCCTTGAGAGCATCTTCGATCTCGTCACGGTGCGCCTCGGCGGCTTGACGACCGACCTCGGGATCGCTTCCGGCACCGAGACCGCGAGTCAGTTCGCGACCGACGTCGAGCTTCAATTCGGCGTCACTCGTCATCAACGCCTGGATATCGGTGTTGATGGCGATGAACTCGACTCCGCGCAGGTTGCGCTCGATCATGCGGTTCACCGCGTTCACGCCGCCACCGCCGACGCCGATCACCTTGATCTGGCAGATGTAGTTGTTCTGTCCACCAACCATGCTGGGAGACTCCTCTGGTTTCGGGCCCCCGGCGGAGCCGGCGGCCTGTTGTTACTACTTCGGTCGTGTTTTCTCGAACGTCCTGAAACTACGCCAGCTCGACCGAACAATCCGTCCGGGCCGGTTGTGGGCATGATTCTCCCACTTTCGCCATCGCAATGGGGGGATACCCCGCCGGCGTGGCCGGACAAAGTCCTGCTAGGAGCACCCGAAAACCCGACGCGACCACTTCAGCGAACGCTCGGCTCTCCACTGGAGACGTCGATGATCGCGTACTTGCTCGAACCCTGCTTCTTGATCTCGTTGACGACTCCGACCAGTTTGGTCTGGAAATCATCGGGGCGGCCGAACAGGACCTCTACTTCGTCGGTGAGGGTCATCGACACCTCTCCTTCGGCCGAGACCACCACGGAGAGAAGTCGGGTGCGCAGTTCACTCGGAAGCGCGTTGACCAACTGCGCCGCCCCGAGGAATGGCTGGCCCACCGAGTCCCCCGCGGACAAGTTGGGGCCGGTCCCTCGAATCGGGACGTAGTCCACGGGGTCGCCCTCGATGACGTCCAACACGCGCCCATCACGATCGATCACCCGGTTGAAACCGTCGACCGCGCCATAGAAGCCGATCGGCTCACGTTCGACGATCTGAATGAGGACCCTCGAGGGTAAGTGAGAGGACAACGACACCTCGCGAACCCACGGGATCGCCTCGAGTCGCATCTCGGCTCCGTGAAGGTCGGCGGTGAGGATGGGTTCGCCTTTCAGATCCGAGATCACCTCGCCGAGCACGCTGGGGTCGGCGTACACGTTGCCCTCGACCTGAACGTTGCGAATGGACAAGATGGGAGAGGTCAACAGAAGAAGCACGACCAGCACCACGGCCACCGCGATTCCGACCACGGAGAACCAGCGCAACCGCCGACGTCCCGCGGCTCGACGGATGGCGATGCGACGCTGCCGAAAACGTGACGCACCCGCCGGAGAAGCGGCCGGAGCCGGGGCCGAATCATCGTCGGAGATGACGACGCGCTTCGTGCCGGAGGCGGACGGCTTGACCGACGATGTCTTCGCTGGAGACGACGTCGGCGCTGGAATCTTCCTCGAGATCTTCTTCGGAGTCGCCGTCGATGTCGAGTCGCCGTCGATGTCGTCGTCGCTCGCCTCCTTGGATCGGGCCCGACCGAGCCAGCGGCGCCCGGGGAATCGCTTGGGTGGGGCCGATTCCTGCGACCCGTCGCCGCCACCGGACCCACCCGCGTCCGCGGAACCCGCGGTGGTGTCGTCGTCGGAGAAGACCGCCGAGAGTTCGGCTTGCACGTCGTCGGAGATGCCCTCGTCGAAGTCGGTGGCGATCTCGCTCGTGGGGTCCACGGGGCGGTCAGCGGCCATCGTCGTCTCCGGTGGCCGAAGGCGGAAGTCGGGCGTCATCGAAGACGTGGGCATCGGGGAAGCCCACCAGTCGCACTTCGCTGCGCATCACGTAGCCAGTCTTGTCGGCGACCACCCGTCGAACGTGGGACATCACCGCGACGACGTCGTCGGAGCGTCCACCCTCGTCGGCCTGGATGAAGTTCGCGTGCTTGGTCGAAACCGATGCCGACCCGATGCGCAGACCGCGCAAACCGCACTCGTCGATCAGCCGACCCGCCGCCACCTCACCGGGAACCGGATTCACGAACACCGACCCGGCGTTCTGCCCGCCGGGCTGGTTCTCGCGCCGCCAGCGCACGATCTCCTCGATCGTCGCTTCACACGACTCCCGAACCCCCGCGGACAGCGCGAGACGCACACCGAGCACGACCCGCTCGTCACCGATCGCCGAACCACGGAAGCGCAATCCGAGATCGTCGGCTCGCACGTCTCGAGTCGATCCGTCGCGCCAGTCGAACAGCCGAGCGTCCACCAACGACGACTTCATGTCGGACCCGTGTCCACCGGCGTTCATTCGCACGGCCCCACCGACGGTTCCCGGGACACCGACCGCCCATTCGAACCCGGTCAGACCGGCAGCGGCGGTGCGTCGGGCCAGAACCGGAAGGGGAACCGCCGCACCGGACGCCACCGACGCATCATCGACTCGCAGGTCGATGTTCGAAGTGAAGTCGCCCAGTTGGACGACGATGCCGGCGAAACCGTGGTCACTGACGAGCATGTTGCTTCCCCGACCGATCACGAGCACCGGTAACGAATGGGTCGCGGCGGCCTCGGCCACTCGCGACAGCTGTTCCTCCTCGTCCACCCGGACGAAAACCGCGGCGCGACCGCCGACTCGATACGTCGTGAGCCCGGCCACCGGATGATCGAACATGGCGTTGTCGCCGATGAGACGACGGACGCTGTGTGCATCGACGTTCACGGCGCACCGCGCAGCGCGAGGATCTCGCCCGGCAACGTCCCGACGTCACCACAACCCATCGAGATGCACACGTCACCGGATCGCACGAGCGACGACACCGTGGCCGCCAAGCGGGATCGGTCGGGCTCGTACACCACGTCGAGGTCCGGGCGCGCCGCTCGGACCGCATCAGCGACCAGACGGCCGGTCACACCGGGGATGGGTGTCGTTCCCGACGCGTAAATGTCGGTCACCACCACCAGATCGGCCGAGCCGAACGCTGGCCCGTACTCGGGCGACATCTTCGACATGCGGTTGAATCGATTCGGCTGGAAGACCGCCACGATCCGGGACCAACCGTCGCCGCTCGTACGCGCCGCGGTCAAGACCGCGTCGATCTCCCGAGGCAAGTGCGCGTAGTCGTCGACGAAAGTGGCACCGTCGACCGCGCCGACGATCCGGAAACGGCGGTCGACGCCCCCGAACGTCGCGATGGCTTCCACCGCCGCCTTCGGGTCGACCCCCACGGCCGAGACCATGGCGACGACCGCGGTCGCGTTGGCCACGTTGTGGGTTCCTCGCAGAGGACTCTCGATGGTGATCGACGCCCCCGACGGAGTTCGCACCACGAAGGTCGTGACCCCGTCGGATGCTCTCACCGCCGACCAGCGGAAGTCCGCTCGGTCCGATGATCCGTACGTGATCCACGTGGCGTCGGCACGACGAGAGACGATGTCCGCGATCGACGGATCGTCGATGCAAACGACGCGCGGGCCGGACACGCCGAGGAGGTACTCCTCGAAAGCCGTGACCAGACCGTCGAAATCGCCGTAGTGATCCAGATGGTCGCGATCGATGTTGGTCAGGATCGTTCCCGACAGCGGAAGGCGCAGGTGGGTACCGTCGCTCTCGTCCGCTTCGACCACCATGAAATCGCCGTCGGCCCAACGCGCCCCGGTTCCCTCGTCCAGCAAATCCGCGCCCACGACGAACGAGGGGTCGAGACCGGCGACTTCCAAGGATCGCACCAGCAGGGACGAGGTGGTCGTCTTGCCGTGGGTACCCGCGACGGCGAGCGATCGCCGACGGGCGCACAAGGCCGCCAACAGGTCGGCCCGCGCGAGATCTGGGATCCCCGATTCACGGGCCCGGACCCGTTCGATGTTCGACGTCGGGATCGCGGTCGAGGACGTCACCGCGTCGCAACCCGCGACGACCGATGCCTCGTGTCCGATGTTGACGCGGACGCCGAGGGACCTCATTCTCTCCACCACGTCCGAATCGTGAATGTCGCTCCCCGACACGTCGTGACCCATCTGCGCCAGACATGTGGCGATGGCGTTCATCCCCGGACCACCGATGCCCACCACGTGGACACGACGGCGACGCGACAGGTCGAA
>SYCH01000224.1 GCA_005787025.1 Actinomycetota bacterium
CCGAATCTCGTCAGCCAGAACGGCACCATCGCCTACGCGATGGTCGGACTTCCTTCGGGAGAGTCACAAGGTGACCAAGAGCGTGTCGGGACCGAGATTCGCGCGGTGGGTGACCCCATCATCGAGGCCGGTGATCTACCCGCGGATCTGGTGGTCGAGTACGGAGGCGACCCCTTCGTCTCGTTCGAACTTCCCGAGAGCGAAGTGGTCGGACTCTTGGCCGCCATCATCATCCTGGTGTTGGCCTTCGGCTCGGTGCTGGCGATGGGTCTGCCCATCGGCACCGCCCTCGTCGGTCTCGGCACCGGCATCGCCATCATCACCATCCTCAGCCACGTGATGGAGATGCCCGAGTTCGTGGTGCAGATCGGTGCCATGATCGGCATCGGCGTGGGCATCGACTACGCGCTCTTCATCGTCACCCGATTCCGCGAGGGTTTGCGGGCGAACCTGAGCCCCGAAGAAGCCACGGTCGACGCCATCGACACCGCGGGTCGGGCCGTTCTGTTCGCCGGCATCACCGTGATGATCTCGTTGCTCGGCATGTACATGATGGGAATGAAGTTCATCTACGGTCTGGCCATCGGCGGGTCCGCCACGGTGGGCGTGATGGTGATCGCGGCGCTCACGTTGTTGCCCGCCTTGTTGTCACTGGTGGGTCATCGCATCGACGTCACCACCCGGGCCGCCCTCTGGTCGTTGATCGCTTTCGCCTCGCTGTCGCTCTTCGGCATCATTTTCCTCGGCACCATCGATCTGTTGCTCGTCGGACTGCTGGTGGCGGTGGTGATCGTCGCGCTCAGCTTCGTCGTGAGGTCGTGGCGCACCCCGATCAAACACCGTGCTCCCAAGCCCAAGGACCAGCAGTTCTGGTTCCGATGGAGTCGTTTCGTGCAGAAGCGCCCGTGGACGTCGTTCATCGCCGGCCTCGGAGTTCTTCTCGTGCTCACCATTCCCTTGTTCGGCATGCGCCTCGCTCTCAGCGACAACGGAAACCGCGCCGAATGGCAGACGGCTCGGCGCGCCTACGACTTGTTGGCCGAGGGTTTCGGTCCCGGATTCAACGGACCGTTGCAGTTGGTCGCCGAGGTCCCCGAAGGCACCAGCCAGGACACGATCGATCGCATCGGTGCGGCCGTGACCGCCGACCCCGACGTGGTGTTCGTGTCGCCCGCCATTCCCGCGCCCGGGAATCTGGTGCTCTGGAAGGTCGTGCAACGCGAGTCGCCACAGGCGAAGGGAACCGCCGAATTGGTGCACCGACTTCGCGATGAGGTTCTCCCGCCGGTTGTCGCCGATTCGGGCGTGGTGGTGAATGTCGGCGGTTTCACCGCCATCGGCGTCGACTTGAGCGATTACTTCGGTCGTCGCGTCTTCTTGTTCGTCGCGGCCGTGCTGGTGCTGTCGTTCCTGCTGTTGATGGCGGTGTTCCGAAGTCTCCTGGTTCCGTTGAAGGCCGTCGTGATGAACTTGTTGTCCATCGGGGCCGCGTACGGAATCGTGGTGGCGATTTTCCAGTGGGGTTGGGGTGCCGATCTGATCGGGATCGGGGCCGCCGGCCCGATCGACCCGTTCATTCCGATGATGTTGTTCGCCATCGTGTTCGGCCTGTCGATGGACTACGAGGTGTTCCTGCTCTCGCGCATGAAGGAAGAGTTCGATCGCACGGGCGACAACGCCACCGCGGTGGCCGACGGACTGGCCGCCACGGCACGCGTGATCACGGCGGCGGCGCTGATCATGGTCGCCGTTTTCGGAAGTTTCGTGGCCGGCGACGACCGTACCGTGAAACTTTTTGGCATGGGTTTGGCCGTGGCCGTTCTCATCGACGCCACTCTGGTGCGAATGGTGCTCGTACCTGCGACGATGGAACTTCTCGGGGCGCGCAACTGGTGGATCCCGAAGTGGCTCGATCGTGTGCTGCCGAAGATCGACGTGGAGGGGCATTCGCACATCGCCGATAAACAGACGGCTTGACAACCCTGACCGGTCTCTCGTAACGCTTTATATATATGTCCAAGCCCCTCGTCATCGTCGAATCACCCGCCAAGGCCAAGACCATCGCGTCTTTCCTGGGCTCCGAGTACGACGTCCGCGCTTCGGTCGGCCATGTGGCCGACCTTCCCTCCAAGGGTTTGGCCGTCGACGTCGACAATCACTTCAAGCCCACCTACGAGCTCACCGAGCGCGGTGCCAAGGTGGTCAAGGAGTTGCGCCAACTGGTGAAGCAGGCCAGCGCCGTCTACCTCGCGACGGACGAGGACCGCGAGGGCGAGGCCATCAGTTGGCACCTGGTCGAGAACCTGAAGTCGGCCATCAAGCCCGGCGTGCCCGTGCACCGCGTGGTTTTTCACGAGATCACCAAGGCCGCCATCAGCCATGCGTTCGCCACGCCGCGCGATCTGGACTTCGGTCTGGTGGACGCGGCCGAGACCCGCCGAATTCTCGACCGTCTGTTCGGATACGAAGTGTCGCCCGTCTTGTGGAGGAAAGTGAACCGAGGATTGTCGGCCGGGCGCGTGCAGAGCCCCACCGTGCGTCTCATCGTGGAACGCGAACGCGAACGCATCGCTTTCGTGACCGCGGGCTACTGGGGTCTCGATCTGGTGTCGGCCACGTCACCCTCGTTCAAGGCCGCGTTGTTGGAACTCGACGGCAGTCGGGTGGCCACCGGCAAGGACTTCGACAGCACCGGCCGGGTGAAGGACGGAGTCGTCGTTCTCGGTGAGGCCGCGGCGCACAGCCTGGTGGCCCGCTTGGCCGACGCCCCCGTGACCGTGCGCTCGGTCGAAGACAAGCCCTATCGCTCGTCGCCCAAGGCCCCCTTCATGACCAGCACCCTGCAACAGGAGGGCGGACGCAAACTGCGCATGTCGGCCCAACAGGTCATGCGCACCGCCCAGGGTCTGTACGAGCGGGGATTCATTACTTACATGCGAACCGACTCGGTCACCCTGGCCGATGAGGCCCTCGACGCCCTGCGGGGCCAGATTCGCGGCGAATTCGGCGCGGATTACCTGCCCGCCACCGCACGTCGGTACGCCAACAAGGTGAAGAACGCCCAAGAGGCGCACGAGGCCATCCGCCCCACGTTGCCTTTGCGCTC
>SYCH01000225.1 GCA_005787025.1 Actinomycetota bacterium
ACCGCCGAGGACTGGTACCCCCACGAGCACGTGCCGTGGGAGCGCGCCGCGCAGTTGAAGGACGGCGGTTTCACGCACGGCGAGGCTCCGCTGTCGGCGGGCGCCCGCTCGGCGTTGCTGGTGAACCTGCTCACCGAGGACAACCTGCCGTGGTACACGCGCACCATCTCGCGCATGTTCGGTGGCGACTCGGCGTGGGGTGCATGGGCTCAACGCTGGACCGCCGAGGAGGGTCGCCACGCCATCGTGATGCGCGACTACATCACCGTCAGCGGTTTGGTCGATCCGAAAGTTCTCGAGGACGGTCGCATGGCCCAGGTCAGCAGCGCCATCGTTCCCGAGCCGCTGTCGGCGGCTGACGGTATGTGTTACGTGGCCATCCAAGAACTGGCCACGCGCATCTCGCACCGCAACACCGGCACCCAACTGAACGACCCCGCTGGGTACAACGTCATGATGAAGTTGTCATCGGACGAGAACCGTCACCATCTCTTCTACCGTGATCTGGTGTCCAAGTTCATCGAACTCGATCCGAGTGGTGCCATCGAAGCGTTGAAGCGTCAGGTGACCGGATTCGCCATGCCCGGCATCGGCATCCCCGGTTTCATCGAGCACGCCAAGGCGATCGCCGGCGCCGGCATCTACGACTTCGCGATTCACCACGAGCGCATCATCATGCCGTTGGTGTTCCGGCAGTGGGCCATCGACAAGGTGGAGGGCCTCAGCGCCACCGCCGAAGAGGCGCGAACCAGTCTGTTCAAGTACATCGACCGCGTGGCCAAGGTGGCCCGCCGTCAGGCCGAGCGACTGGCCGAACGTCAGGCGACCATCGCCGCCGCGCTCTGACTCACAGCACCTTGCGGAAGATCTTGGCCTTCTTCTCGGTGTAGGGCGGGTACGCCAGCGACGGATCGATCTTGGTGCCGCGCTTCAGAACCGGCTTCAGGTGCTGGAACAAGCGCACGCCGGACTTGCCGTGGTAGCCGCCCATGCCGCTCTCGCCCACGCCTCCGAAGGGTAGGTGCGGACTGGTGAGGTGCATCAGGGTCCCGTTCACGGTGACGCCACCGGCGGTGGTGCGCGACAGAACGGTGTCGATCACGCTCTTGTTCTCGGCGAACACGTACAACGCCAGCGGATGCGGGCGCGCGGTGATGAACGAGATCGCCTCGTCGATCGACCCCACGGGCACCACCGGCAACAGTGGTCCGAAGATCTCCTCGGTCATGAGCGGTGAGTCCATGTCCACGTCCACCAGCACGGTGGGGGAGATGTAGCGCTCGTCCTCCTTGGTGTCTCCGCCCAGAGCGACGGTGCCGCCCGACATGAGGTGCCGGAGGCGGTCGAAGTGTCGCGGGGACACGATGCGTCCGTAGCTGTCGCTGGTGTGCGGGTTCGACCCGTAGAACTCGTCGACGGCCTTGCCCAACTCGTCGATGAACGGCTGGCGCAACTTCTCCTCGATCAGCACGTAGTCGGGGGCGACGCAGGTCTGGCCGGCGTTCAACCACTTGCCCCACGCGATGCGTCGCGCCGACACCTTCAGATTCGCACTGGAGTCGATGATCACCGGGCTCTTGCCGCCCAATTCGAGGGTGACCGGTGTGAGGTTCTTGGCGGCGGCGGTCATGACGATGCGTCCCACCGTTCCGTTGCCCGTGTAGAAGATGTGGTCGTAGTGCTCGGCGAGCAAGGCCGTCGTCTCGGGAACGCCGCCCTCCACCAACGTGACGGCCTTGGTGTCCATGTACTCGGGGACCAGGCGCGCCAACACCGCCGACGTGGCGGCCGACACCTCGCTCGGCTTCATCACCACGGCGTTGCCGGCGGCGATGGCTCCGGCGGCCGGCACCAGCAACAATTGCACGGGGTAGTTCCACGGCGCGATGACCAGCACCACGCCCAAGGGCTCGGGCATCAAAACGGACTTGGCGGGCATCGTGACGATGGGCGTGGGCACCCGCTGGGGCTTGTTCCACTTCTTCAGGTTCTTCAGCATCAGCTTGATCTCGCCGGTGACGAAGGCGATGTCGGTGATGAATCCCTCGACGCCGGGCTTGCCGAGGTCGGTCTTGAGTGCGGCCAGGAAGTCGGCCTCGTTCTCCTCGAGCATGCGGATCATCTGCTCGAGTTGGTGCTTGCGCCAAGCGAGTGGGCGGGTGTGGCCCGAGTTGTAGACGGAGCGAAGGGTGTCGGCGACGTTGGTCATCCCCACGTTCTATCCCGATCCGGGTAAACCGAAGTAGCCGAAAACCGACACTTTGGCGACCCAGATCGCCGGGGTGGGGTCAGGGTTCGACGATGGGGAAGCCGGGGGTGAAGGTGTCGAGGTTGCCGAACACCTGCAACAGGGCCGTGGCGTCACCGTCGAGGGTGACGTTGCCGGCCTCGATCTGATCCACGAACGTCGTCTGCTGGGTGAGGATGTCCACCAGCAACGATCGCGTGATCGTGATGCTGGCCACCGCGGAATCGTCGTGTCGACCCGGCACCGAGAACAGCGTCCGATGCGACAGGCCCAGCACCCACCTCTCGTCGGGGGTGCCGGCCATGTCGGGGAACGTCCAGTTGATGCGCGGGTTCAGTCCGCCCACGTTCTCGCTCTTCACGCGCAAGGAGATGGTGTCGAAGATCTGCTCGACGGTCATGGCCACCAGGATTCCTCGGGCCCGAGCGGCGCCCGGCCCGAAGTCCGGTGGTCCGAAGCGCAGTTCCTGCGCGCCCATCAGATAGGCGTTGCGAAACGTCGACGACTCGCTCTGGTATCCGAGTTGCTCCAGGATGTCGGCCTGCAGGGCCCGCGCCGTTTGGTTCGACGGGTCGGCGAACACCAGGTGGTTCACCAGCTCGGCACCCCAGCGATAGTCGCCGGCGTCGAACGCGGCGCGTCCGGCGGCGAGCACGTTGTCGGCGCCGCCGGCCAACTCCACGTAGCGACGGCCCACCTCGGTGGGCGGCAACTTGTTCAGGTTCGCCGGGTTGCCGTCGTACCAACTGAGGTATCGCTGGTACACGGCCTTGCTGTTGTGCACCAGGTCACCGTAGAAGCCGTGCGTGTGCTCGTGGGCCAGGAAGTCGTCGGGCAACCGCAGTTCCTCGGCGATCTCGGTGGCCACGTATCCCTTGTTGGCGAGGCGCATGGTCTGGTCGTGCGTCCACTTGTACAGATCGCGTTGCAACTCGAGGAACTCCCGCGCGTCGTCGCGTCCCCAGCGGGGCCAGTTGTGCGAGGTGAACAACACGTCGATGTCCGCACCGAACAGCTCGAGGGCTTCGTTGATGTACTTCGACCAGCGCAACGAATTGCGCACCAGCGCGCCGCGAATGGGAATGAGGTTGTGCATGGTGTGCGAGCAGTTCTCGGCCATGCACAACGCCCTGAAGTCGGGGAAGAAGAAGTTCATCTCGGCCGGCGCTTCGGTTTCCGGGGTCAGCTGGAACACGATGCGCACGCCGTCGACGACCATCTCTTCACCGGTGCGCGTGATGTCGTGCGTGGGGGCGATGAGGGTGTTGGGGCCGACCGGGATCGCGTTGCCCAGTCCGCAGTCCACGTGACCGCGCGGCCCGGGCGGCAACAACGGTCCGAACTGGTACAGGGCGCGACGACCCATCGCCGGTCCGGCGATGATGTTCTCGCCCACCACCTCGTGCAGGAAGCCGACGGGTGCGATGACCTGGCATCGCCCTTCGTCCACGTCGGTTTGCGAGGTGACGCCGAGAACCCCGCCGAAATGGTCGGCGTGCGAATGGGTGTAGATGACGGCCACCACCGGCCGATGTCCGAGGTGCTCGGTGATCAGGTCGTAACCGGCGCGCGCGGTGGCTTCAACCGTGAGCGGATCGACGACGATCCAACCGGTGTTGCCACGGATGAAGGTGATGTTCGAGATGTCGTATCCGCGCACCTGCCACACACCGTCGGTGACCTCGAACAGACCGTGATGGGCGTTCAATTGGGCGTGGCGCCACAGGTTGGGATGCACCGTGTCGGGCGCGTCGTCGGCCAGGAAGGCGTAACGTCCGATGTCGGAGACCCGTCGACCCTGGGGATCGGCGATGTTGGTGTCGCTCAGCGCGGCCACGAACCCCCGACGCGCACGTTCGAAGTCGGCGGGATCGAGAGCAGTGAACGACGCGGTGTTTCGCGCGCGAGTGTGCTCCGATGCCGGCTTGGGCGAGGGGTCAGGGACGAGGGCCATGCCGAAACTGTAGGTGTCTCTCGTCGGTGCGCAAGAATGAGGTCATGGTCGCGAGCGGATCTCCACGATGACCCGCTTGCTGTCCATCTCGGCGGGCGTCCATCCCGATCTGAGCCCCGCCGACATGGTGTCGGCGGCCGCGAGCGCCGGTTGGCCCGCGTGTGGCATCTGGTTCGACGGCGACACGTGGTCGGATCGAACCACGAACGAGGTTCGTCGTCGACTGGACGACACCGGAATCGTGGCGCTCGACGTCGAGCCGATCATTCCCGCCGACGGTTCCGACGATCACGCGGCACGGTTGGTCGAAGCCGCCGCCCGGCTTGGCGCGCGTTTCGTGTTGTTCACCAGTCGACTGAAGGATCACGGGGCGACGGCGGCTCGCTACGCCGAGGTGTGCGCCATGGCCGAACCCCACGGCATCACGGTGGTGTGCGAGTTCCTCCCCATCTTTCCGTTGTCGTCGATCTCCATCGCCGATCAGGTCGTGTCGGGGGTACGTTCGTCGAACACCGGAATTCTCGTCGACAACCTCCACCTGTCGCGCTCGGGGGGTTCGGTGGATGACGTCCGCCGACTCGGTCCTGAGAGGTTTCCGTACCTGCAGATCGCCGACGCACCGAACGAACGCCCGGCCGACATGGGTGCGTTGTTCGACGAGGCGCTGAACGGACGGCTGCTGCCCGGTGACGGCGATCTTCCGATCGCCGACCTGCTCGACGCCGTGCCCGACGTGGCGTTGTCGTTCGAGGTTCGCTCACGTTTCCTGCGCGAGACGTACACCGATCCGGTGGAGCGCGCCACGGTCTTGCTGGAAGCGGCGCGGCGAACCTGCGCCGAGTGAAGCGTCACCGTGCGGTGAAGTACTCGTCGAGGGCGAACTCGGTTGGTTGGTCGAAGAACGAGCGCACCGACACGATCAGGCCACGGTCGTCGACCGTGAAAATCTCGATGCCGTGTACTTCGACGATCCGATCGCCCAGATGGCCTTCGTTGTGCATCACCACTGCTGCCTCGCGGCCCGCCTCGACGATCTGGCGTGGATGCAGATACCAACGCCGCCCGGGGCGGAAGGAGCGATCCCACGAATTGTGAACCGCCTCGACACCCGTCTTCGGAGGTGTCCCCACCGGGTCCTCGAACGTCACGTCAGCGGAGAAAAGTTTCATCCATGACTCGCGATCCCGGTTGTTCCAGTGCGCGACATGATTTGCGACGGCGGTTCGGGCCAACCCCATGCCTCCGTTGTACACGATTCGGGGCCGGGTGTGGCAGGCGATCGGTTCCCGCACTACCGTGGGGAGAGCGTTCCGTCAGGGGGAAATCATGCGTCGTACATCCGCTTTGTTCGTTGCCGCACTTGCCATCGGCATGACCGCTTGCTCCGGAGGCGACTCATCCTCGTCCACCGAGGCGCCGACGACGGACACCGTGCCCATGGAAGCCTCGACGACGCCGCCCACGGAGCCGCCGTTCGCGCCCGTCGCACCGGCGGCCAGTGGTGTCGGTGCCACCACCGTCGAAGGTCCGGTCACGGGAGGCGCCGGCCAGATCGTGTTCGGTACG
>SYCH01000226.1 GCA_005787025.1 Actinomycetota bacterium
CTCCTCAACCGCGGTGGACTGACCGGGCGACTCGAACGGATCCTGAGCGAGGTCACCAAACCCATCGCGGTGATGTTCATGGACATCGATCGCTTCAAGAGCATCAACGATTCACTCGGTCACGGCGCCGGGGATCAATTACTGCACGTGATGGGACGTCGTATCAACGCGGTGCTCCCCGACGGCTGCACCGCCGGTCGCCTCGGCGGTGACGAGTTCGTCGTGGTCATGGATGATGCCGCCGATCTCGGCCGGGTCATGGCCGTCGCCCAACGACTCACGCGCTCGATCGGTGAACCACTGGAGTTGGTCGGTCGTTTGGTGCGCGTCTCGGCCAGCGTCGGCATAGCCATCGGTCCCGAAATCGACGACACCCCTAGTTCGATGATCGGCTTCGCCAACGCGGCTTTGCACCGAGCCAAGGACAGCGGACGGGACCGCATCGAGATCTTCACACCCGAAGTGCGCGCCGACATGCAACGTCGCTCTCTCGAAGAGCGGGCCTTGCGCCGATCCATCGACGCCGGTGACGTGGTGCCCTTCTTCCAACCCGAGTTCGATGCCAGCACCGGACGCCTCATCGGTGCCGAGATCCTGGCTCGCTGGTTGAAGCGTGACGGGACGATCGCCAACGCCGCCGAGATGTTGACGATGGCCGAGGATGCCAGCACGCTCGAACGCCTGACGAGCGTCGTCATGCAACAGGCCCGACCGGTGATCCGTCGACTGAGCGCTCTCGGCCTCCCCGCGGGCTTCCGGTTCCGCGTCAACCTGCCACATCGCTGTACGCCACGCGCGTGGCGCGATGGTCAGGTGCAGTCGTACTTCACCGGCATCGACCCGACCATGTTGACCCTCGACATCTACGAGGCGGCGGTGTTGGGGGACGTGGCGGGGGCTGCCGGGGTGCTCACCGAGATGCGACGTTCGGGCGCTCGGGTGTGTCTGGAGGACGCGGGTCGTGGAGAGGCCTCGTTGTCGATGATTCGCATGTTGCCCCTCGACGAGATTCGCGTCGATCGACAGCACGTCGATGCCCTCACGTCTCATCCGAACGATCGCGCGGTCGTGCGCGCCATGGTGCAGTTGGCCCGCGATCTCGGATTGGCCGTGTCCGCCGATGGTGTCGAGACCGGATCGCAGGCCGACGCGTTGCTGGCCCTCGGATGCGCCACGCACCAAGGGCATCTGTACGCGCGCCCGATGACCGCCAGCGCTCTCGAGGACCTGTTGCTGCGACACGCGGCCGAGTTCGCCGGTGACGTGTCGATGTCCTGAGGGATTCGATCCTCTAGCGTCTCGTTCTCATGTCGCGTCTCGAGGAACAAGCCAAGAGGATCGGAATCGCGTGGATGGTGCTGAGCGCCACCGCGTATTCGATGTTCACGATCTTCGGCAAGAACGTCCTGGAGGAACTGGACGCCGTCGACGTGTTGGTGTGGCGCTTCCTGCTGGCCGTGCCGCTCGCTTGGGTCGTCGTGTTGGTTCGCGCGCGACTCGGAGGGCCGGGACCGTTCTCGGTGGCGTGGCTCCCCCGATTCGCCGCCGGTGTCCTGTTCGGCGGAGTCGCGTGGCTGGCTTTCGCCGGCCTCGACCAGTTACCCGGAGCCCTCTACATCGTCATCATCTACACCTATCCGGCGATGGTGGCCGTCGGGGCGACGTTGCTCGGCCGACCAGCCGGACGACACGTGTGGATCGCCGTGCTCATCACCCTGATCGGCATCGCACTGACGGTGCCCGAGGTGTTGGACGGCGCCGGTGGGGCGACCATGGCCGGCTTGCTCTTCACGCTCGGCAACGCCATCACTTACGCCGCGTACGTCATCTACAGCGAACGACTGGTCACCGACGGGGGAGACGGACTGGTGGCTTCGGCGTGGAGTCTCACCGGTTCCTTGGCCTTCGCGGTCGTGGCCGCGGCTTTCTCGTGGCCCTTCGACGCGCCGACTAGCGCTGGGGGATTCGGATCGGCCATCGGTTTGGCCGCCATCAGCACCGTGTTGGCCAGCATGGCTTTCTTCCTCGGCGTGCGACGACTCGGGCCATCATCGGCGGCCTTGGTGGCCACGACCGAGCCGGTGCTCACCTTGATCTGGGTGGTGTTGATCTTGAACGAGTCGTTGAAGCCGGTGCAGTTGATGGGGGCCTCGTTGGTGATCGTCGGAGTGTTGTGGTCACAACGCGCACCACGGACTCAACCAACCAGGGCCTGAAGTTCGGCCACCCGATTCACGACGAACGAACCGGTCGTGTACGCCGGCAAGGTTCCGCCCGCACCGGTGCTGGACGTCCAACTGATCCGCCATTCGACGCCGACCACACCCACGAACGAACCCGACGATCGCGACGTCGACGCATGTCGAAAGGTGTACATGCACGGCGAGTTCGCTTCGTCCCCCATCGACACGTCCCACCGCCAACCGGGTCCGAAACAGTCGGCGAATCCCACCTCTCCACCGGTGGGCGTGCCGTCGTCCTGCGTGAAGAACGTGAGTCGCACGGGTGTCGCCGTGGTGCGGGCCCACAACGGCCCGAACACGGTGGGAATCCACGCCGTGGCCGTCACGGGCGTCCACCATGACGGATCGACCCAG
>SYCH01000227.1 GCA_005787025.1 Actinomycetota bacterium
ATCGACCCTGCTGATGCAACGACCGCCGACCTCCCAATACGCGTCCGGCGTGGTGGCACAGTCCAATCCGATGCGTGCCGTCGGCATGAGGATCGCCACGACCGCGGCGATGCCCGCGGCGATGCCCACGAACCACATGGCGACGCGCAGAAGTCGATCGTGTCCCCGACGAAGCACGAGCAACATCACCAGTGGCCACACGAGGTAGAACTGCTCCTCGACCGCGAGCGACCACAAATGACGCAACGGAGCGAAGTCGTTGACCGCGGTGTAACCCGCGCCGGTCCAGATCTGGAACCAATTGGATCCGTACACGACCCCCGCGACGACGTCGCCACGCAACTTGCCCAAGGCGTCGCGCTCGAAGAACGCGGTCCAGAAGATCAGCAACACCAGCATGGTGAAGAGTGCCGGCAACAAGCGCCGCGCGCGCCGCACCCAGAACTGACGCAACTCGATGGCGCCGGATCGCTCGGACTCGGCCACCAGCAACAAGGTGATGAGATAACCACTGATGACGAAGAAAACTTCGACACCCAGGAAGCCCCCGGGCAACCACACCGGATTGGCGTGGTAGATGATGACGGCGATGACGGCCAGGGCCCGCAAACCGTCGAGTCCGGGCAAATAGGGAACCCGACTGATCTGGGACGAACGCGAGGTCTCGGAAGTCGACGACATCAGACCTCAAGTCTGCCGTGAATCAGAGTTGCATCGCCTTCACTTCGCAGAACTCCTCAAGACCGAACTTGCCCGCTTCGCGTCCGAGACCACTCTGCTTGTAGCCGCCGAAGGGGGCCGCCGGATTGAACGAACCGCCGTTCACTTCCACCTGACCGGCCTTCAGACGACGGGCCACTTGCTTGGCATGCTCGGGCGTGGCGCTCCAGACGCCGGCGGCGAGTCCGTACACCGTGTCGTTAGCGATGCGGATGGCCTCGTCCTCGTCGTCGTACGGGATGATGGACAACACCGGTCCGAAGATCTCCTCGCGAGCGATGGTCATGTCCGGGGTGACGTTGGAGAAGATGGTGGGCCGCACGAAGAAGCCCGACGACAAACCCTCGGGGCTGTCGGTCCCGCCGGTCACCAGCGTGGCACCCTCGTCGATACCCGTCTGGATGAAGCCGCGAACACGCTCGCGCTGAACCGCCGACACCAACGGTCCGAGACGTGTGGCAGGGTCGAAGGGGTCACCCACGGTGAACTTGGCCGCGGTGGCCGCGGCGATCTGCTCGGCCTGCGCCAGGCGACCGCGTGGTACCAACATTCGGGTCAACGCCGTGCAGGTCTGACCCGAGTTGGAGAAACACTTGCCCACACCGGCCGCCACGGCCTTCGTGAACCCCTCGTCGTCGAGGTCGTCGAGGATGACGTTCGGACTCTTGCCGCCCAATTCGAGCGAGACCTTCTTCACGTTCTGCGCGGCCACCTCGGCCACGCGCTTCCCGGCGCGCGTCGAACCGGTGAAGCTGACCATGTCCACGTCGGGATGGGCGGCGATGGCCTCACCCACCACGGGGCCCACACCGGTGACCAAGTTGAACACCCCAGCGGGCAGACCGGCGGCGTGAACGATCTCGGCGAGGATGAACGCGTTGATCGGGGCGACCTCGGACGGCTTCACCACCACGGTGTTGCCGGCAGCGAGCGCGGGTGCGACCTTCAGTGCGATCTGGTGCAACGGATAGTTCCACGGTGAGATACAGCCGACGACACCGAAGGGTTCGCGCACGACGAGCGAGTTGCCGATCTGCTCCTCGAACTCGTAGGTCGACAAGAGGCCGGCGGTGATGGCGAAGTTGCCCTTGGGCAGTCCGACCTGGATCATGGTGGACAGTCCGACCGGCATGCCCACCTCACGGGCGACCGCTTCGGCGATCTCCTGCGTGCGCGCTTCGAGACCCGCGTGGATCTTCATCAGGTATTCGGCACGCTTCTCTTTGGGGAGGGCACTCCATCCCTCGAACGCCGCGCGCGCCGCCGCCACGGCCTTGTCGACATCGCCCACCGTTCCATCGGGGATCGTGGCGATGATCTCTTCGGTCGCCGAGTTGGTGACTTCGAGAACGCCCTTACCTTCGGAGGGAACCCAGGCGCCGTTGATGTAGATCTTGTCGTACGTGTGCATACGCCCACGCTAGGGCGACGACGGCCCGGAGTTCTCAGCGAGCCGACGACAAGCCGAGATTCGCGTGAATCTCCTTGGTCGCGGTACCACGATTCATGGTGTAGAAGTGCAGACCGGGTGCCCCCGCATCGAGGAGGTCACGACTCAACTCGGTGGCCGCCTCCACACCGACCCGGCGCACGTCGTCGGGGTCGTCCACCTTGTCGAGCCGGTCGACCAGCCATTGCGGCATGGCCGCACCGGACATTTCGGCCATGCGCACGATCTGCTTCTTGTTGGTGACCGGCATGATGCCCGGCAACACCGGCTTGTGCACACCGAGATCGGCCAGTTCGTTCATCATCTGCACGTAGACCTCGACCTCGAAGAAGAACTG
>SYCH01000041.1 GCA_005787025.1 Actinomycetota bacterium
CCCGGTGAAGATCCACACGTCGGGATCGCCATCGACACCACGCAGACGGGGCTCGTTCCGCCACGGAAGTGGGGCCAGGCCGAAGCGTCGGGGAACGAGGTGCAGGCGCTGGCCGAGAGCGAGCAGGGGTCGCGTCGCTCGCAGCAGTGCGGGATGACCGAGCAGGCCCAGACCCACGCGAATCCGACGCGGTGTGACCACGTTCGCCCGGGCCAGATCGGACTTCGCATTTTCGATCATTCGGCCGTACGGAACTCCACTCGGGCACGCTGGCTCGCAGGCGCGGCACTGGATGCAGGTGTCGAGGAAACCCACCGACTCCCGATCGAGAGTCAGTGCTCCGTCGTTCACCTCTTTCATGATCGCGATGCGACCCCGCGGCGACAGTGCCTCCTCGCCCGTCGCTCGAAAGGTCGGGCAGTGAGGTAGGCACAAGCCGCATCCCACACAGGTGTCAATGTCGTCGGACGAGACGGATTCCAGCCGGGTCGACATCACGTCCCCACGGTACCCGCCGTCGGGCCATCGCCGACGAGCAAGTCGCTAGGGTTCCCTCATGTCATCGGCTCCGGATTTTCTCGCCGCCCTACGGGAGAGCACCGAGGAACTTCGCCGTCTGGCGCGCTCCACGCACGACACGATCGTCCCGGACTGCCCGGGTTGGTTGGGTCGCGACGTCATCGTGCATCTCGGACGCGTGTACGCCAGCGTGACTGCCATCGTCGAATCGCGCGCTTCGGGTCCGGTCGATCCGGGCAAGGCGGCGGAGGCACCGGAAGGTTCCGTCATCTTCGAATGGATCGACGAACGATGCGATTCCGTGCTCGCGGCCCTGTCAGGTATCGCTCCCGACGAGCCCGTCTGGACCTGGTCCGATGACCGATCCGGTGGTTTCTATCATCGGAGGATGGCGCACGAGACGGCGGTGCACGTCTGCGACCTGCAGCGTTCGATTGCGGTCACCCTGACGATGGATCGCGAGATGGCGTGTGACGGAATCGACGAAGCCTACGGAGTCATCCTTGCGTCGGGAATGAAGCGAAAGGGGCGGACGTTCCCGACATCGACCTTGCACCTGCACTGCACCGATGGTCCCGGCGAATGGATGATCATTCCGCGGGGCGACGTCGTCGACGTGCGTCACGAACACTCCAAGGGTGACGTGGCATGGAGGGGCCCCGCGGTGGGCTTGTTGCTTGCCGCTTGGGGTCGACGTCAGACCGGAGTGGTGGCCTTCGGCGATCCGAAAGCGTCCAACGAGTGGAGCAGCCTCGGGATCTGATCAGACCGCGTTCCAGGGGCGCGTGTCGTTACCGGACCAAAATCCGACTCTCTTGACGGCCTCGTCACGCGCAGTCGCATCGGTGATCGACGCGCGAAGTCGCATCACCGTGGCCACCAACAATCGAAGTTCGGCGATTGCACGGGTCACGGGATCACCGGAGAGGTTCTCGCCGTATCCGGCGGAAAATTCCTCGTAGGTACCCGGTCGGCCACGCCAACGATCCGTCCAACGCAGGAGCGGTCCGTGGTCCCAGCCCCGTGGCGACGATGCGAGGAGATCCCAGTCGAGAATGATCGTGCGGCCGGTTCGTCGCTCGACCACCACGTTCCCCGGATGCAGATCCCCGTGAACGACCACATGTTCCGGTTGGGGCGAGGTGAGGTGGCTCGTCACCCACCGCAGGCGCTCGTGTGCGTCGACCAGCACGTGCATCACCTCGCGTGGTTGCTCGGCGGACAGTTCCTCGATGGTCGTTTCCAGGTTCCACCACGGGAACTGCCCCGCCAGTGGGAGGGGATGCATCGCGGCCACGTCGTCGGGAGACACATCGTGCAGTGTCCGCATCATCCGTCCGATGTCCGTCCAGTCGGGCTCGGCGTCCCGGTCGATGTCCACGAGGTGCCACGTGGTGGCCCCTAGCTCCGGATCCAGGTCGACGTCGACGAACGAATCGGAGACGTACGGGCGAGCCACGTCGATGTCGCGCTCGGCGAGGAAGTGCGCGGCGTGAATCGCGACGACCGGATCGGTCGTCGGTCGACAGACTCGAATGGCGCACGGTCCGGCCACGTACACCGCGTTCATGCTCACGCGCTCTCGGCGTGGTTCGGGAAGATCGAGTCGACGGGCGATGCGTGCGGCCAGTTCGTCGGCGCGGTGGAGGCGTCCGGTGTCACCGGCCGCCACGGGTGTCGCGACGAGTGGAGACGTGGTGGTCATGGTGTTCTCATCGGATGAGGTGGTCGCCGGCCCCGGGATTCAACCGGTGCTCGGGGTCGAAGGAGTCCGTGAGGCGCCGGTGGATGGCTTCGATCGCGGCGTCGGTGTTCCGCCGGGGCGGGACCTCGTCGCCGTGGACCACCCCGACACCGACCTCGGCGATGACCTGACCGGAACGTTCCTCCACGTGGGGCACCACGGCCCGGGGGGCGATCGACCACCGATACGGCAACGCGTCGAGATCGGGACCGGACATCGACTCCTGACTCGGGAAGCCGTGGTCACGCAATTCGGCTCGCGCGGTTTCGATGTCGGACGGGTGACCTTCCAGGCAAACCCATCCGACGAGACCGTTCCACAGGACCGCTGACGGACGATACAGATGGGCGAAGAGGTCGGTGATACGCGACCCGTCCACGTCGTCCACCGACAGCCAGCGGGTCGCCCTCGGGAGCGGACGCGTGCGCAAGGTCACCTCGGCGATGGCGCCGAGACGCCCGTGGGAGCCGACCATCAGTCGGCACAAATCGAACCCACTCACGTTCTTGACCGTGCGGCCACCACCCTTCACGACGTCGCCTCGTCCCGTCACGACGTGCACCTCCAACAAGGAGTCCCGTACGGGTCCGCGACCGAGTCGCAAGTGATCGTTCCAGCCAGTGGCCAGGGCGCCGCCCACCGTTCCGTGCGGGTGGCGAAGTTGGCCGAGGTTCACGTACTGGCCTCGTTCCGCCAGAACGTCATCGAGATCGGACAATCGGGTTCCCGCTGCGCAGGTCACGGTCATCTCGTCGGGCTCGAATGAACTGATGCCGGTGGGAGCCTCGACTGTCCGAAGGTTCTCGGGCGGTTCTACCCGCGAACCCGCGCCGCGAATCCACACCTCTCCCGCCGTACCGATGCGGGCGGCGAATTCGTCGATCCGGTTCACACCCACAGACCCTCGACGTGTGCATGTGCATCACCGCAACCCGCCGGACTCGGGAGCACCTTGAAGGGATTCGCGAGACCCAACGGGTCGAACGCCTCTCGGACCCAGCCTTGGGCGCGAAGGTCGTTTTCGGAGAACATCAACGGCATGAAGTCACGCTTTTCCAATCCGATTCCGTGTTCACCGGAAAGTACACCTCCGTGCGCGACACTCACTTCGACGATCGCGGCCCCGGCGCGGTGCACCCGCTCCAGAACACCGGGCTCTCGCTTGTCGAAAACGAGCAACGGGTGGAGGTTGCCGTCGCCCGCGTGGAAAACGTTCAGAACGACAAGATCCTCCTCGGCGGCGATGCGGTACACGTGATCGAGAACGTCCGACAAATGTCGGCGTGGCACCACGGTGTCGTGGAGGTAGTAGTTCGGTTTGATCCGCGCGATGGCTCCGAAGGCGTTCTTGCGTCCCTTCCACAACAGCGCTCGCTCATCTTCGTCTCGAGCGGTTCTCACCGTGCGAGCCCCGTGTTGCCGACCGATCCGCTCGATGGCCTCAGCGTCGGCGGCCACCGCCGAGGGAGCTCCGGCCACCTCGACCAGGAGAGCGGCGGCGGCGTCGGTGGGTAATCCGGCGTGGATGAAGGCCTCCACCGCTTGGAGGCACAGCCGGTCCATCATCTCGAGGGCGGCCGGAACCATTCCGGCGGCGATGATGGCGCTGACGGTGTCGGTGCCGGCGCGCACGGTCTCGAAGTCGAGCAACATGGTGCGAACGTCCAGCGGGTCGGGTGTCAGGCGCACGCAAATCGCGGTGACGACGCCGAACATTCCCTCACTGCCGACGAAGGCTCCGCGAAGATCGAATCCCTCGAACTCGGGTTCCTCGCCGCCCAATCGCACGAGTGATCCGTCACTGAGCACTACGTCGCAGGCGAGAACGTGGGCCGACGTCACTCCTTCGGCCAGACAATGCGGACCACCGGAGTTGTTGGCCACGTTGCCCCCGATCGAGCAACTCTGCTGGCTACTCGGATCCGGGGCGAAGTGCAGGCCGAAGCGAGCCACGTGACGGGTGAGGTCGAGATTCAAGACACCGGGCTCCACCCAGGCCAGGCGCGACGATACGTCGACGTCGAGGATGCGGTTCATCTTGGTGGTGCAGATGACCACCGATCCCCCGATCGGTGTGGCACCACCGGCGAGTCCGGTGCCGGATCCTCGGGCCACGAACGGGATACCGAAATGACGACACACGTCGATGATCCGACACACGTCGTCACCGGTCCGGGGATAACACACCACCCCGGCCTCACCGACGAGATTGGACGCGTCGTGCGCGAATAGTTTCAACTCGGCGTCGTTGTGACGGACCCCATCGGAACCGATGACGGACCGCAACGCCTCGAGCACCGCGTCGGTCATGGTCGGTGACGTTTGGTGCGGCGATGACGTCGGCTGACCGGTTCGTCCACCTGGCGCAACACGATCACGCGACTGGGCGAGACCGGAGTTCCGTCGACGAGCACCGAGTCACCGGGATTGAGGGGATCGAGCATCGAGCCAGAGTCGAGATGGTCGACCCGTCCATCGCGACGGGCGCGCAGTTCGGCCTCGCGAGCCCGCATGGCGTCGCGTCCCTCTCGGAAGGCTGCTTGCACGTTTCCGAGTCGCGAGCGAGTGGCCTCGGCCGCGCGTCCGGCCACCTTGACGGGTCCCATCGATTCGATGGTGCGCTTCACGCGACGACCGGCGAACAACACGCCTCCCACGCCGGCGACGATTCCCGAGACGAACCAGACGAGGCGCTTGATCATCCGCGTCTCCGCCGCGCGCGGCGGGTGTCATCCACGATGACCAGATGTTGCCCGTTGCCCGTTCGTCGCTCGATCTCGCCGCTGTCGCCACGACGCAAACGACGGGCGGCCCGGCCGGTGCCGGTGACCAGGGCCGTGGCTTTGATGACCGGAGCCGACAAGGCCAGGCGGGTCACCCGGCCGGTGGAGGCCACCGCATCCGAGATGGCCTCGGCTGAACCCAGGACCCGATCGAAACGGTCGAGATCGTGCCGGGCCTCCTCGACGGCACCGCGGGCCTCGTCGGTGGAGGCACGAAGTTCGGCCAGGAGCGGACGGGTCTCGTGTCGCAGATCGGTCAATTCCGCTCGGAGGATCCGCAACGTGTCCAGGACCCGCAACAGAACGACGACGAGCGCCGCGAATCCGATGGTCAGCAACACCGCGGCCAGGACGATGGCCAACTCTCCTGCGGTCATGTCGGATCCTCCTCACTCGGTTCGACCGGACGTCGTTCGCTCATTCTCCGCTCCACCTCGCGCTCACGGCCGTGATGGCTCGGTTCGTACCAGACCCGGTCGATCAGTGCATCAGGAAGATACTGCTGATCCACCCAGCCGGATTCCTCGTCATGAGGGTATCGGTAGCCGAGGCCATGACCCAGTTCGGCGGCACCTCGATAATGGCCGTCGCGGAGGTGAGCCGGAACCTCTCCGACCGAGCCGTTGCGAATGTCGGCGCGAACATTCCAGATCGCCAGAGCGGCGCGGTTGCTCTTGGGGGCGGTGGCCAGGTGGATGGCCGCTTGGCTGAGGTTCAGTTGGGCCTCCGGAAGCCCGACGTGCTCGACGGCCTGGGCCGCCGCCACCGCCACGAGCAAGGACGTCGGATCGGCCAATCCCACGTCTTCGCTGGCGAAGATGATCATGCGGCGGGCGATGAACCGTGCGTCGTCGCCCGCTTCCAGCATGCGCCCGAGATAGAAGACCGCCGCCTGGGGGTCGCTCCCCCGCATGCTCTTGATGAAGGCGCTCACGACGTCGTAATGGTCGTCGCGACCGTACCGCAGGGCGCTGGTCCCGAGGGCGGCTTCCACGTGTTCCAGACCGACCGCTCCCGGATGGGCGAGCGCCCCGGCCACCTCGAGCGACGTGAGGACCTGCCGGCCGTCACCGCCGGCTCGATCGATCAACAAGTCGATGGCCGTCGCACTGGCCGTCGTACCGAGGGCCCTCAGGCCCCGGTGGACCAGAGCCGTGACGGCGTCCCGGGACAGTGGTTCCAAGCGGAACAGCGTGCTGCGCGAACGCAACGGCGCGTTGACCTCGAAGAAAGGATTCTCGGTGGTCGCTCCGATCAAGGTCAAGGTGCCGTCCTCCACTGCCGGGAGGAGAGCATCCTGTTGAGCCTTCGAGAAGCGGTGGATCTCGTCGAGGAACAAGATGGTTCCCTGGCCGTGCCTGCCAAGACGCTGGCGGGCCTCCTCGATCACCTCGCGCACGTCCTTCACGCCGGCCGTGACGGCGCTCAGTTGGACGAAATATCGACGGGTGGTCCCGGCCACGGCCAAAGCCAAGGTGGTCTTGCCGGTTCCCGGGGGCCCCCAGAAGATGGCACTGCTCAATTTGTCCTGCTCGACCAGTCGGCGAAGGGGACGACCGGATCCGACCAGATGTTCCTGACCGACCACGTCATCGATGGACGAGGGTCGCAGTCGCGCCGCGAGCGGTGCCTGCTCACGCAAACGGTCCTCGGCCGCCGAGCTGAAGAGATCGCTCACGGGAGGATCCGGGAGAAAGCGCGCGCATAGGCGTCACGACGGAAGTCCACGACGTGTGCCACCAAGTGGTGGGGGTCGATCCAACGCCAGGCACCGAATTCGTGCATGTCCGGACGGGGCTCCACGTCCTCGTCGAGCACGCCGAAGAGGAACCATTTCTGGATCTGTCCCCGACGCTTGTGTCCCTCGTGGGTGCGCACGCGTATCTCGGGCGGCCACTCGTAGGCGATCCATTCGGGAAGCTCCGTCACCAGTCGCACGTGCTCGATGGTCAGTCCCGTTTCCTCGCGCAACTCGCGCCACGCCGCGTCGACCGGTTCCTCGCCGGTGTCGAGGCCACCTTGGGGCAGTTGCCATGCTCCGGGGGTGTCCACGCGTTCGAACGCCATCACGTCCCCGTTCTCGCGCCGAACGATCAACGCGACACCGGCACGAAACTGCTGGGTGCCCATGACGCCGCGATCAGGCCTTGGGCGGAAGCGTCCGGATACCGAGTTCGTCCAATTGCTTGGCCTCGGCGCGCGTCGGGGCGTTCGTCATCGGGTCCTGCCCGCTCTGGGTCTTCGGGAAAGCGATGACTTCGCGAATGTTCTCCTCACCCGCGAGGATCGCCACCAACCGGTCGAGGCCGAATGCGAAGCCACCATGGGGTGGCGCTCCGTAGGTGAACGGCTTCAGGAAGAAACCGAACTTGCGATTCGCCTCCTCCTCGCTGATGCCCAGTGCAGTGAACACTTGGCGTTGCATCTCGGGTTCGTGGATCCTGATGCTGCCCGAGCCGAGCTCCCAGCCATTGAGCACCAGGTCGTAGGCGAGTGCTCGCACCGACATGGGGTCGGTCTCGAACTTGTCCAGGTCGTCGGGGTGCGGTCGGCAGAACGGGTGATGACCCGGCTTGGGACGACCGCTCTCCTTGTCGACACCGACGAACAACGGGAACTCCACGACCCACACGTAACGGTACGGTCCCTGGTGCACGGGAGGACGTCCGAGGTCGTTTCGAAGTTGTCCGAGCACCTCACACGCGGTCATCCACTCGTCGGCGACGATCAAGATGAGATCGCCG
>SYCH01000228.1 GCA_005787025.1 Actinomycetota bacterium
GACAAGGAGGGTTTTCTCCGTAGCGAGACGTCGTTGATTCAGATGATCGGTCGCGCCGCCCGCAATGTCGACGGACAGGTGATCATGTACGCCGATCAGGTGACGCCGTCCATGCAGCGGGCGATCAGCGAGACCAATCGCCGTCGAGGTCTGCAATTGGCGTACAACACCGAGCACGGAATCAATCCGCAAACGATTCGCAAGGCGGTCGGCGACATCTTGTCGATGCTTCGCCCCGACGGTGATCGCACCGCTCCGGTTCCCGGAAAGGACCGACGACGGCAAAAGGAGCGGGACAAGGTTCAACGTGAATTGCGCACCTTGCCGCAACAAGAGTTGGCTCGTTTGGTGCTGACGCTGGAGGAGGAGATGCACGAAGCGGCGGCGGAATTGAAGTTCGAGTACGCGGCACGACTGCGTGACGAAATCAACGAATTGCGACGGGAGATGCGCGATGCCGGTTGAGAGCCGGTGAAGCGTGCTGAGTAGTCTCCGAACATGTCCGATCGTCTCGTTGTTCGTGGTGCCCGTGAGCACAACCTGAAGAACATCAGCGTCGATCTTCCGCGCGACAAGATGATCGTGTTCACCGGCCTCTCCGGCAGCGGCAAGTCGTCCTTGGCCTTTGACACCATTTACGCCGAAGGTCAAAGGCGTTACGTCGAATCTCTCAGCGCGTACGCTCGGCAATTCCTCGGGCAAATGGACAAACCCGACGTCGACGTGATCGAGGGCCTGTCTCCGGCGATTTCCATCGATCAGAAATCCGGAAGCCGCAACCCCCGATCGACGGTGGGCACCATCACCGAAGTGTACGACTATTTGCGCTTGCTCTACGCGCGCATCGGGCAACAGCACTGTCCCACGGACGGAACACGTTTGGCGCGTCAAACACCACAGCAGATCGTCGACCGCGTGCTGATGTTGACAGAGGGAACCAGGTTCCAGGTCTTGGCGCCGGTGGTGCGGGCTCGCAAGGGTGAATACGAGTCCCTGCTCGATGATCTGGCCGGCCAGGGTTTCGTGCGCGCTCGGGTCGACGGTGAGGTCGTCGACATCGTCGAATTTCTGAAAAGAGACAAGAAGCTGGCGCGTTACGAACAACACACCATCGACGTGGTGGTCGACCGTTTGGTGCGCAAGGACGGGATCGAGCGGCGGCTGACCGACAGTCTCGAGACGGCCCTTCGCCTCGCCGAAGGCGTGGCGACGGTGGAGATCATCGGGAACAAGGGAACCGACGACGAGAGTCTGACCTTCAGCCAGCACCTGGCGTGTCCGTCGTGTGGTCTCTCCTTCGAGGAACCAGCGCCCCGTAACTTCTCCTTCAACTCGCCATTCGGTGCGTGCGAAACCTGTGATGGTCTGGGCACCACGTTCGAGGTGGATCCCGAGTTGGTCATCCCTGATCCGGACCTCGCGCTCAATCAGGGGGCCATCGCACCGTGGCGCAGTGCCACGACCGGGTTTTTCCAACGCATCCTGGAGTCGGTCGCGACGGACCACGGCATCGACATGAACAAGCCGTGGGGAAAGCTCCCGGCCAAGTCGCAAAAGCTCGTGTTGAACGGTTTACCCGGAAACATCACCGTGAAGTTCAAGAATCGCTACGGGCGGGCGCGACAGTTCAACACCACGTTCGAAGGGGTCATTCCCTGGATCAAGCGTCGCCACGAGGGTGCCGAGAGCGATTGGAGCCGAGAGCAGTACGAGGGGTACATGCGCCTCGTACCGTGTCTCGCCTGTGGAGGGATGCGCCTGAAGCCCAGCACCCTCGCGGTCACCATCAACGACAAGAACATATCGGAAGTGTGCGCGATGTCGATCGCCGAGTCGGCGAACTTCCTCGTCGGACTCGAACTTTCGGATCGTGACCGCATCATCGCCGAGCGGGTGGTGAAGGAGATCAACGCCCGTTTGGGATTCCTGCTCGACGTGGGTCTCGATTATCTGGCGCTGGCTCGGTCGGCCGGTACGTTGGCCGGTGGTGAGGCGCAACGAATTCGACTGGCCAGCCAGATCGGGTCGGGCTTGGTGGGCACGCTGTACGTGCTGGATGAACCCTCGATCGGATTGCACCAACGTGACAACCGCCGACTGATCGACACGTTGATCCGACTACGTGACCTGGGGAACACGGTGTTGATCGTGGAACACGACGAGGAAACCATCAAAGAGAGCGACTGGATCGTGGACATCGGCCCGGGAGCGGGTGAACACGGTGGCGAGGTCGTGTACAGCGGTCCGGTCAAGGGGATCGGAAAGGTCAAGGAATCGGTCACGGGCCAATATCTCTCCGGCAAGAGGTCGATACCCGTGCCCGAGAAACGCCGAGCTCCGGGCAAGGAGTGGCTGGAGATCGTGGGGGCGCGGGAACACAACCTTCGCGACGTCACCGCTCGCATACCCTTGGGCTGTTTCGTCGCGGTGACCGGTGTCTCCGGTAGTGGAAAGAGCACATTGGTCCGCGACATCTTGCTCCCGGTTCTGATGCAACAGATCTACAAGTCCAAGGATCCGGCCGGCCGGCACAAGCGGATCAACGGCATCCAATTCCTCGACAAGGTGATTGACATGGATCAATCGCCGATCGGACGGACACCACGTTCGAACCCGGCGACGTACACCGGGGTGTTCGACAACATTCGCAAATTGTTCGCCACCACGGCCGAGGCCAAAGTCCGCGGATACATGCCCGGTCGCTTCTCCTTCAACGTTCAAGGGGGGCGTTGCGAAGCATGCTCTGGAGACGGCACCATAAAGATCGAGATGCACTTCCTACCCGATGTGTACGTGCCCTGTGAAGTGTGCAAGGGCGGCCGCTACAACCGGGACACCCTCGAGATTCAGTTCAAGGGAAAGAACATTTCCGAAGTGCTGGACATGCCCATCTCCGAGGCGGTCGATTTTTTCGCGAACCAGCCGGCGATCGCCCGCCACATGCAGACCCTCGTCGACGTCGGCCTTGGTTACGTGCGCCTCGGTCAGTCGGCGCCCACGCTGTCTGGTGGTGAGGCGCAGCGCGTGAAGTTGGCGACCGAGCTGGCCAAGCGAAGCACCGGGCACACGATTTATCTTTTGGACGAACCCACCACGGGCCTGCACTTCGAGGACGTTCGACGATTACTGACCGTACTCTCGCGTTTGGTGGATCAGGGGAACACGGTGCTCGTCATCGAGCACAACCTCGACGTAATCAAGACCGCTGACTGGTTGCTCGATCTGGGACCCGAAGGTGGCAGTGGCGGCGGCTCGATCATCGCCGAGGGGCCACCCGAGGTGGTCGCTCGGTCGACGACCAGTCACACGGGTCGGTTTCTTGCTTCTTTGCTGGCCCGGGGTTGACCGCTGGTGGTGGCGCGCCCCGATCCCGGATCGATCCCGGAGAAACCGGGTTCGTACCAATTCAAGGACGAACTGGGTCGCGTGATCTACGTCGGCAAAGCGACGAATCTCCGTCAACGACTGAGCAACTATTTCCAGGACCCCGCACACCTGCATCCGCGAACTGCTCAAATGGTGGCGACGGCGGCTCACGTGGAATGGGTGTCGGTACGCAACGAGGTCGAGGCGCTCATCCTCGAGTACTCGCTCATCAAACAGCATCGTCCGCGTTTCAACGTGCGTCTTCGAGACGACAAGAGCTACCCGTTCCTGGCGGTGACCACGGACGAAGAGTGGCCGCGAGCAGTCGTCATGCGGGGGACGAAGAAGAAAGGTGTTCGCTACTTCGGGCCGTATCCACACGCGTACGCGATCCGCGAGACCCTCGATCTTCTGTTGCGCACCTTTCCGGTGCGTACGTGCAGCGCGGGAAAGTTCGGTCAGCACCATCGGTTGGGCCGGCCGTGCTTGCTGTTCCACATCGAGAAATGCAGTGGGCCGTGCGTCGGCGAGGTGACCGCCGAGCAGTACGCCTCCATGGTCGGGGAACTGTGCGCGTTCCTCGACGGGGACACCGATGAGATCGTCCGACGCCTGCAATCGGACATGGAGGAGGCGTCCAAGGCCCTGGAGTTCGAGCGAGCGGCACGATTGCGAGATCGGTTGTCGGCGGTGGCCAAAGCAATCGAGAAGCAGCAGATCGTGGGTGAGCGTTCCGAGGACCTAGATGTCATCGGTGTGGCTCAGGATGACCTGGAGGCCGCGGTCCAGGTCTTTTTCGTACGCAAGGGGCGAGTGGTCGGACGCAAGGGTTTCATCATGGACAAGGTCGAGCAACTCGTCAGCGAAGACTTGATGGACCGCATCGTGGAAGGTTTGTACGGGGAGGATCCCCCCTTGGGGGTCCCGAAGATGGTGCTGGCCTCGGTGCGTCCGTCCTCGACGGAAACACTCGAGGACTGGTTGTCGACCGAGCGTGGTAGTCGCGTCGAAATTCGCGTGCCCGCTCGCGGTGACAAGCGGGACCTGCTCGAAATGGTGGACCGCAACGCCAAGGAGGATTTCCATCGGCACCGTCTGCGGAGATCCAGCGATCACAACAGCCGCAGTCGTGCTCTGAGCGAACTGCAGGACCTGTTGGGACTTCCCGAGGCCCCCCTGCGCATCGAGTGCTACGACATGGCTCATCTGCAGGGAACCGATTACGTCGGTTCGATGGTGGTGCTGGAGGACGGACTTCCGGCGAAGCGCGAGTATCGGCGATTTCGGGTGAAGGAAGTGCCGGGCAACGACGACTTCGCGGCGATGGAGGAGGTCCTCACCCGGCGGTTGAAGGCCTATCTGGAGGAGCGGGACGAAGCCCTCGTCGACGACTCCGACGACACTCGTCGCCGTCCTCGCAAGTTCGCGTACCCACCGCAGCTGCTCCTGGTCGACGGCGGCAAGGGTCAGTTGGCGGTGGCGGAGCGGGTGGTCAGGTCACTGGGTCTCGAATCCGAGATACCGATCGCCTCGTTGGCGAAGAGGTTCGAGGAGGTGTACGTGCCCGGACGACCGGAGCCCGTCGATGTGCCCCGGGGAAGTGAAGCCCTGTTCATGCTGCAACGGATTCGGGATGAGGCCCACCGATTCGCGAACACCTTCCACCGTGAGGTGCGGGCCAAACGCATGGTCGCTAGCGCCCTCGATGGCATCGATGGTCTTGGTGAGGCCCGGAAGAAAAGATTGATCAAGGCATTCGGTGGTGTCAACGCGGTGAAAAGGGCGACTTTGGAGGATCTCGCGGCGCTCTCCTGGTTGCCCGAAGCGGTCGCCCGCGCGATACACGAGAAGTTCAATCCCGGTTCGTGACGGCCCCGGTGAAGTCGGGTCACGAGAAGCGGGGTAGCACCTCCTCGGCAAAACGCTGATACATCTCCCGGCGGGCGGGCGGCGTCGAGCCGAGCGTGAAGTCGGGAATGATCACCTCGTCGAATCCCGCTTCGATGTATCCCGCGATTCGCTCGCCGATCTGCTCGAGACTGCCGATGACCGCACGATCGGTGGGCGCGTTTCGGGCCAGCCGTTCGGCCTTGGCGGCATCATCGACGATGAAGAACATGCCCTGCACCGAGCAACGGATCGTCGCGGGATCGCGGCCGATCTTCTCGCAGGCGCGACGCAGTACCGCGATTCGCTCGGACGCCGTCTCGGGAGTGCCCCAGGTGTTCCACTCGTGGGCGTGACGCGCGGTGATGGCGGTCATGCGTGGGCCGCCTGTTCCGACCAGGATCGGCAGCGGGGTTTGCACTGGTTTGGGCTCGCACGGGGCGTCGTCGATACGAAAATGACGGCCGTGTGCCGTCGTGCGCTCTGCGGACAGAAGTCCGTTGATGATTCCGATGGCTTCTTCGAAGCGGTCGACACGCGCGGCGGGCTCGAGCATGTCGACGCCGTACGCCCGGTGCTCGTTCTCCTGCCATCCGGCACCGATTCCGAGGATCAGGCGTCCGGCGGAGATCTGGTCGATCGAAGCGGCGGTGTTGGCGAGCACCGCCGGATGACGAAACGTCGTCGGAGAGACGAGTGAGCCGATCC
>SYCH01000229.1 GCA_005787025.1 Actinomycetota bacterium
CGAATCGCCCCGGCCACGTCTTGGAGACCGGCCTTGCCCATCGCACGAGCGTTGCGCTCGATCACTCCCAAAAGCGCCAACATCACGACGAACACGACGAAGGCGGCGACGTAGTGGAAGCGCAGGCCCACCACCAGCAACACCAAACTCGCCACCAAACCCACGATGGCCCAGCGGACGGTGCGCACCGAATGGGTGTACAGACCCGACGGTGACACCGCCTGAGCGAAACGCTCGTCATTCTGCAACTCGGCTTCGATCTGGCGCAGGATGCGCTGTTCGTCTTCTGACAGGGCCACGGGTCACCTCCTATCCACATTGTCCCAGAACGAGCGGCGCTTGGCAACGCACGTCGCGGAGGTATGTCACACCGACTCGGCCCCGCCGGCGTCGTCGGCCTCGTCGGGTCCCCACGGTCGGGCGCCCGGATTCGTACCCCGGTCCCGCAAAACACTGGCTGGATTGATGGCGTCTCTTCCGAACCGATCGCGGATGCGATCGACCGCGGAACTGGCCGGCGACCAATCACGATCGGTGTCGGCCGTGGAGCGCCGGCCGCCCTCGTCGGTGAGATCGAGCAATGACAATTGTTCGACCGGCTCCACGAATCCGGACACCCCGACCCCCACCAACCGAACCCCGTTGGATGGATCGATGGCCCCGAGGATCTCGTCGAGGGCCCTCACCAACGCTGGCGCCGAGGACACCGGCGAGCCCGGCGTGATCGATCGGGTGATGTTCTCGAAGTTGGCGAAGCGAACCTTGAGATGAATGGTGCGGGCGGCCGAACCATGTCGTCGCAACCTGGTCGCCACGGCTTCGGCCAGACGTACGACCTCGATCCGCATCGACTCGCGGTCGGTGATGTCGTGCGCGAAGGTCTCCTCATGGCTGATGGACTTCACATCACGGGTCGACTCCACCGGTCGATGGTCGATGCCGTTGGCGAGGTCGAAAAGATGCCGTCCGGCGGAGCGTCCGACCGCCACCTCGAGCGCATCGCGACCCAGGGCCACCAAGTCGCCCACGCGACGAACTCCGATGCGCTCCAGTTTCGTGAAGGTGACGGGGCCGACGCCCCACAGAGCCTGCACCGGCAGGGGATGCAGGAACTCCAATTCGGCCCCGGGGACGATCTCGAGCACCCCCGGACCCGGCTGGATCGCCCCCGCATCGACGATGGGTTTGGCGCGCTTCGATGCCAACTTCGCGATGAACTTGGAGGAGGCCACACCCACGCTGCACGGAAGCCCGAGTTCGTCGGAGATGCGGTTCCTGACGAGATGCCCGATGGTCGTTCCATCGCCGAACAAACTCCGCGCACCGGTCACGTCGAGGAAGGCCTCGTCGAGGGCGATCGGCTCGATGTGCGGAGTGAAATCCGCGAAAACTTCGTGCACCTGACGACTCACCTCGGCGTACAACGAGTGGTCGCCGGACAGGAACACCGCGTCGGGGCACAAACGACGAGCCTTGGACGACGACATGGCCGAGAAGACCCCGTAACGCCGGGCCTCGTAGTTCGCCGCCGCCACCACTCCTCGCGCCCCGGACCCCCCGACGACCACCGGCCGACCGGCGAGTTCGGGATGCCGACGCATTTCCACCGACACGTAGAAGGCGTCCATGTCGACGTGCAGGATGGTGCGCAGCGTCGGAGACGACATGACGTTCAGCGACGTCCACCAGACCGGAATCGTCGGAGCAGTCGATCGGTGAACCACAGTCGATTCACCAAACCGAATGCCTCGTTGATGATGTGGTGGCTCAACTTGCTCTCACCCACCACCCGATCCACGAAGGTGATCGGCACCTCCACGATGCGCGCGCCACTGCGCACCGCACGATGGGTCATCTCGATCTGGAATCCGTAGCCCTCGGCCCTCACCGAGCCCACGTCGATGCGCCGCAGCAGGTGCGGGGAATACGCCCGATATCCACTGGTGGCGTCGTTCACCGCCAGACCGAGCATCCCGGCGGCGTATCGATTGCCCCATCGTGACAAGAACAAACGCAAACGGGGCCAATTCTCGATGCGACCGCCGGGCACGTACCTACTTCCGAGCGACGCATCGGCGCCCAGTTCGACCGCCGAGATCAGAGCGGGAAGATAGGCCGGATCGTGCGAGAGGTCGGCGTCCATCTGAACGCAGATCCGATCTCCCGCCCGAAGAACCTCGGAGAATCCGGCTCGATACGCCGTTCCGAGCCCCGACTTGCCGGGTCGACGCAACACGGTGATGTCTCCCCCACAACGTTCGGCGTAGCGCTCGACGATGTCCGCGGTCCCGTCGGGACTGGCATCGTCCACCACGAGAATCTCGACGTCGACGACGGCACGAATGCCCTCGAGGAGGCGTTCGACGTTTCCGGCCTCGTTGTAGGTGGGAATCACCACCACCGCACGACGACCATTCGATTCCACGGACTCGAGCCTACGATGTCGCCATGGTGACCGAACGACCGCTTTCCGCACTTCCCTCACCACTGGCTCGCGTCCTCGCATTCGTTTCGATCCTCGTGGGCGGGGTGGCCGGTGCGCTGATCGGATACGCCCTCGTCGACATCCAAGCGGAGAACGCCAGCGACGTCATCTTGGGCGTCGGTCTGCTGGTTGGAGCGATCGTCACCGCCGGGGGAACGGCGATTGTCGCCATTCTCGTCCTGCGAGCGATCGGAGAATGGCGCTCCATCTCCGATCGGCCGAGTTGACGAGCGTGCGATGGCCTCCGACGACGCACCCGCGAACCTCGTCAACCTCGCCGCGCGGTTGGCGCGGGAGGCCGGTGACCTGGTGGCCAACGGACGACGCACCGGAAACCTCGGTGCTCGAACGAAATCCACCGCCACTGACATGGTGACCCGATGGGACTCGGCGTCGGAATCTCTCATCGTCGAGGCCCTACGTGTCACCCGACCCCACGACGGCATCGTCGGAGAGGAGGGGGCACGATTCGCCGGCACCTCGGGCATCGACTGGTACATCGACCCCATCGACGGAACGACGAACTTCCTCTACGGACTGGGGGGCTACGCGGTCTCCATCGCCGCCGCGGATTCCTCGGGCCCGTTGGTCGGAGCCGTGTTCGTGCCGGAATCGCGAGAGCTCTTCACCGCCACTCGTGGTCGCGGGGCCTTCCTCGGCTCGACGCCCATCAGGTGTTCCACCAGCATGACACTCGACACCGCGCTGGTGGCCACCGGGTTCTCCTACGACTCCGAGCGCCGGCGTATCCAGGGAGCCCGTGTCGGCGCGTTGCTCCCCCACGTTCGAGACATCCGCCGACTCGGAGCGGCCGCGATCGATCTGTGCCACGTCGCGTGCGGTCGAGTGGATGCGTACTTCGAGGAGCATTTGCAGTCCTGGGATCTCGCCGCCGGTCTCTTGATCGCCACCGAGGCCGGGGCTCGTTCGTCCGATTTCGCCGGAGGCGAGGTGAGGCCGAGCGAGACGGTCGTGTGCGCACCGGGCATTCACTCGGCGCTCATCGAACATCTGCAACCAACGTCCTGAATCGCCGAGACGTCCGTTGGCCCTCGCCATCGGGCAAGATGGAGGGGTGGGCACCCGAATCCTGGCGGTCGAAGACGACGAGCGAATCCGCACCGCCGTGAGATTGGCCCTCGAGGACGAGGGTTGGGTGGTCGACGAAGCCGCCAGTGGCGAAGAGGCCGTCGTCATCTTCCTGCGCGAGCCGGCCGACGTCGTTCTGATCGACATCATGTTGCCCGGCATCGACGGATTCGAACTGTGTCGGACCATTCGGCGTTCGAGTGACGTTCCCATCGTCATGGTCACCGCCCGCGCCGACACGCACGATGTGGTCGCCGGACTCGAGGCGGGAGCCGACGATTATCTGACGAAGCCCTTCGCCCCCAAGGAACTCTCGGCCCGAATTCGTGCGTTGTTGCGCCGCGCCCGTCCGGCGCACCCCGCGCATCCCAAGTTGGTGTTCGGGGACCTCGAGGTGATTCCCGACGAGGGCAAAGTGGTGCGCGACGGCACCGAGATCCATCTCACCAAGACCGAGTTTCGTCTGCTGTGCGAGTTGGCGCAGAGCCCCGGCAAAGTGTTCAGTCGCGAGCAACTGTTGGACCACGTGTGGGGATACGGATACTTCGGGGACGGACGTCTCGTCGACGTCCACGTTCGACGTCTACGAACGAAAGTGGAACTCGATCCGGCGAATCCTCGCCATGTCGTGACGGTGCGCGGTCTCGGCTATCGCTTGCAGGCTTGACGACCGTGGAGGCCGTCGATGCCCCGGACTCGGTCGATCACAACCGCCGTCCCGAACGACGAGCACGCCGCCCACGTCGTCGATCATTCGGATTGCGTACCCGCATCCTGGCCACCTTCGGTCTCGGAAGTCTGGTGCTTTCCACCTTTCTCGCCCTGTCCACGTACAACTTCACGCGATCGAACCTGGTGGACGAGCGGGAGTCGACCGCGATCACCAAGGTGTACCAAAGTGCGGAGCGACTGCAGTCCGACCTGACCTCCAATCCCACCAACGTGCAGGCCGCCATCGAGCGACTCGGAGCCGACCGTCCCCTCGTCTACTTCCGAGGAACGTGGACCGGAGATGATGCGCGATTCTCGTCCACCGCGATTCCCCCATCAATGCTCAGCGCCGTTCTCGAGCAACGTCAGCCCTCGGTGATGCGAACCGAGGTCGACGGTGAACTCGTGATCCTCGTCGGCGTTCCGCTCTCCGACGTCGAAGGTGCCTACTTCGAGTTTCCCACCATCGACGACATCCGATCGACGCTCAACAGCGTCGGTCTGGCGTTGATCTTCGCCGCCGGGATCACCACCCTCGTCGGCATCGTGCTCGGGGCCATCGCCGCCTCGCGAGCCGTGCGCCCTCTCGTCGCCGCCAGCCAAGCGGCCCAAGCCATCGCCGGCGGTCGACTGGACACGCGTCTCGTCGACTCGAATGATCCCGATCTCGCCGCGCTCACCACCTCGTTCAACGCCATGGCCATGGCTCTGGAACAACGCGTCGAACGAGACACTCGCTTCACGTCCGACGTGAGTCACGAACTTCGGTCGCCGCTGCAAACCCTCAAGGCATCGGTCGAGGTCATGCAGGCCCGTCGCGACGAACTGCCCGAGCGAACCCAAGCGGCCCTCGATTTGATGGTCGCCGACGTCGCCCGATTCCAAGGTTTGGTCGAGGACCTGCTCGAGATCTCCCGACTCGATGCGGGAGGCGTGAAGTTGGTGGTCGATGAACTACTGGTCGGCGAGTTCGTCCGCCAAGCCGTGGGCATCAGCAGTGCCGCCGAGACACCGGTGCGCGTGGCCCCCGATGCCGAGGACGTGCTGATCCGCGGGGATCGGCGTCGACTGGCCCGCGTCATGGCGAACCTCATTGACAACGGTCGCTCGTACGGCGGCGGAGAGATCGAAGTCAACGTGTTCGTCCCCGACGACGACGGCAGCGAAACGATCACGAACATCTGGATCACGGTGGAGGATCGTGGCCCCGGCGTGGCCCCGAGCGAACGCGAACTCATCTTCGAGCGTTTCGCGCGCGGCGGAGTCGCCGGGCGACGAAGCGGCTCCGAGGGGGCGGGCCTCGGTCTGGCTCTCGTCGACGAGCACGTGCGCCTGCACCGTGGTCGGGTCTGGGTGGACGATCGTCCTGACGGACTCGATGGAGCACGTTTCGTCATCGAACTACCGGCGGAGCGATCGTGACGAAGCGCGTGTTCGCCCGTGTATTGATCGTCGGCCTCACCGTCTTCGCATTCGCCGGGTGCTCTCTCGGTGCCGAGTCGACACCGCGGCCGATCCCCGAGGATCCGCTGGGAGTCGACAACGACGGACCGGGAACCGAGAGCCAGACGACCGGAATCGGCCGCGTTTTTATGCAGCGCTCCGACGCATCGGGGACCTCCGTCCTGGTCGCGGTTCAACGGGATCTCAGCCTCGACCCGACCACGGCGATGCGGGTCCTCCTCGAGGGGCCGACCGACGATGAACAAGGTTCCGGACTGCGAACGGCGATTCCCCGCGACACCCGAATCATCTCGGCCGGCTTCGTGGCCTCGGGCACCGTGGAGGTGAACATCACCGCCTCGATCTTCTCGGCGACCGGTGAGGATCTGGTGGGTGCCGTGGCCCAGATCGTGCTCACGCTGGTCGAGATCGAAGGTATCGACCGCGTCTCACTCGTCGTCGATGGTGAAACCACCGAATGGCCCCGGGGTGACGGAACGTTGACATCGCGACCGTTGACCGAGTTCGACTTTCCCGGTCGCGCCCTCAGTTCCCAGCCCGATTACCCCGCGATCGTCGAGGCCGAGCGTTGAACTCGTCGGGGCTTCGACGAATCCGCCGTCACCCGAAGAAAATACTCGCGACGTCGCGATAGAGGTCGAGATCGACCGTGCGCGCTCGACCATCGACGTCGGCCAGCGGGACGGTGACCACCTTCGAACATCGCAACGCCACCATCGCTCCGAATTCACCACGATGAATGGCCTCGACCGCTGCCACTCCGAATCGCGTCGACAACACGCGGTCGTATGCCGATGGGGTGCCACCGCGCTGAACGTGGCCGATCTGAACCACGCGCGCCTCGAACCCCGTTCGATCCTCGATCTCCCGAGCGATCTCGACACTCACACCGCCGAGCCGGGGACGACCGATGTGGTCGGTCTCGTACGCCGGCACCGACATGGAGCCGGGAATCGGGTGCGCGCCTTCGGCCACCACCACGATCGACGCGTAGCGACCTCGCTTGTGGCGGGCGGCCACCACCTCGCACACCTTCACGATGTCGAAGGGGACCTCCGGAATCAGGATCACGGTCGCTCCTCCGGCCATGCCGGCGTAGGTGGCGATCCAGCCGGTGTCGCGCCCCATCACCTCCACCACCATCACCCGATCGTGACTCTCGGCCGTGGTGTGCAGTCGATCGATGGCATCGGTGGCGATCTGAACCGCGGTGTGGAAACCGAACGTGATGTCGGTGCCCGTCACGTCGTTGTCGATCGTCTTGGGCACCCCGACGATGGGCAAGCCGGTCTCGGCCACCAACCTGGCCGCCACGGCGAGAGATCCGTTGCCGCCGATCACGACCAAGGCGTCCAATCGCTGCTCGGCGAAACAGGCTCGAACCCGGTCCACTCCGTCGGGACGGTCGTACGGACTTCCGCGGCGGGTGCCGATGACCGTTCCACCCCGTGGAAGCAGACCGCGCACGCTGGCCACGTCGAGACGCACGAACCGCTGGTCCATGACACCATCCCACGAGTCGAGAAACCCCCACACCTCGTCTCCGTGACCCACCTCACCGGCGCGAACGATGGCCCGAATGACGGCGTTGAGACCCGGGCAGTCACCTCCACCGGTCAACACACCGATTCGCATGCCCCGAGCCTAAACCGTGGGATGGTCGCGGCACCGGGCGATCGTGGACC
>SYCH01000230.1 GCA_005787025.1 Actinomycetota bacterium
CCCGGGCGGCAGCCCCACCGAGATGAGGGTTAACCGCGCCGACACGCGCGTGGGCATCAGCGGCACCGGTGCTACCGCGGTGCAGGCCGTTCCGAAACTGGCCGAGGCCGCCAAGGAGCTGTACGTCTTCCAGCGCACCCCGGCCCTGGTGGGCAAGCGCAACAACAAGCCCACCGACGCCGAGTGGTTCGAGTCATTGAAGCCGGGTTGGCAAGCCGAGCGCATCGTCAACTTCACGCAGGCCATCACGGGCTCGAAACCCGCGGTCGACATGGTGGCCGACGAGTGGACCAAGTTGTTCTGGACCGATACACGCAAGTTCCCCGAATCGGAGGACGAGGCCGTGGCACTGGAGCAGTTGGACTTCGACAACGTCCAGAAGATCCGCGACCACATCGCCAACATCGTCACCGATCCCGAGACGGCCAAGAAATTGATGCCGTGGTACAGCCAGGCCTGCAAGCGCCCCTGTTTCCACGACGAGTACCTTCCGGCGTTCAACCGCCCCAACGTTCACTTGGTCGACACCGACGGACACGGCATCAACGAGATCGGCGAGAACGGACCGAGTTTCGACGGCGTCGAATACCCCGTCGATCTGCTCATCTTCGCGTCGGGTTACGAGGTCACCAGCGACTATCACCACCGTCTCGGATTCGACCCGAAGGGTCGCGGTGGGGTTCCCTTGTCCGAGGCGTGGGGGACCGGACCTTCCACGTTGCAGGGCGTTCTCACGCGCGGATTCCCGAACATGCTCATGATCAGCACCGTGCAGGGTGCGCAGGCCACCAACTTCTTGCACTCCATCAGCTCGGTGGCCGAACACGTGGCGTGGCTCGTGGGCAAGGCCAAGGCCGAGGGCATCACCACCATGGAGCCGATCGAGGCGGCACAGGAGGAATGGTTCAATCTGCTCCTCGGCCAGGTCTTCGGAATCGCCCGCTACAACGCCGTGTGCACGCCGGGCTATCTGAACCGAGAGGGCGAGGTGGGCGACATGACCACTGCTCGTTCGATGGCGTGGATGACGAGCGTGATGGGATTCATCGACCATGTCGCCGCCTGGCGGGCCCGGGGCGATCTGGCCGGCCTCGAGGTCCACACCGGCTGATCAGTCGAGTTTGTCGAGAAAGCGTTTCGCCGCCAACGCCATCTCGTGACGCCATGACGTGACCACGTCGCGCGATCCGCGGTTCGCTTTCACGAAGTCATCGACGATGATCCGCTGTGCGGAGATCAACGCCGACGTGTCGACGCCGTTCGTCTCGGCGACCACGATCTTCAACAGCAGCTCGCTTCGTAGATCCCGAAGATGCGTCACGGGAGTTCGCAACCAGGAACGAAGAGCCGCGCGGCCCGAGCGAGTGACGGCCACGATGGTGCGGTTGCCACCGGCGGTGCCTGGTTCCTCACCGATCACCTCCACGTACCCGCGAGCGATCAACTGATCGATGGCCCGATACGTGAGGGGTCGAGTGAGCGACCAGACCCGGCCGATGTTCCCGGTCACCCGCAGTTCCTGGGCCACGGCGAATCCGTGGTTCGGTCCCTGAGCCAGGACGCCGAGGCAGGCCCATTCACCGAGCAACAACTGACTGGTGTCGCGAGGCGCGCGACTCACCGGGGTCGCCATCCGCCATCGGTCACGGGACCGTCCCACACCACGTTGCCGGAGTCGAGGACGATGACCCGCTCGGCCATGGCCGCGACATCGGCCGGATCGTGCGTGACCATGAGTGTGACACCATCGAACTCGTCGATCCGTTCGACGAGGGACGCACGTAGTTCGGCACGCGCGGCCGGGTCGATCGCCGCCAGAGGTTCGTCGAGCAGCAACACCCGGGGGCGGGTCACGAGCGCCCGCATCAGCGCCACTCGCTGACGTTGTCCACCGCTCAATTCGGGAGGACGACGGTCGACGAGGTCCGACAAGCCGACCGACGCGATCATGTCGTGAGCACGAGCGTGCGCTTCGGCTTTACGAACTCCGCGGGCGCGCAGACCGAAGGCGACGTTCTCCAGCATCGACAGATGATCGAAAAGGAGATAGTCCTGAAACACGAAGCCGACGTCGCGTCGTTCGGGGACCACGAACACGTCGTCGTCGGCGGCGTCCAGAACCCGATCATCGACGTCGATGCGTCCCTCGTCGACGGCCACCAATCCGGCGATGCTCTTGAGCAGCGTGGTTTTGCCCGCACCATTCGCGCCGATGACGGCCACGGTTCTGCCCGCATCGATGGTGGTTTCGACACGCAACGAAAAGTCGGCGCGTCGCACGGTGAAGTCGAGTTGCAGACTCATCGTCGCTCTCCTGCGCCGAGCCAACGATCACGCAACGCCACCAGTACCACGAACGAAATGCCGATCATCATCACGCTCAGGGCCATCGCTCGGCCCGGATCGGACTCGAGCGAAACGTAGGTCTCGATCGACAGCGTTCGTGTCGTGCCGGGGTAGTTGCCGGCGAACGTGATGGTGGCACCGAACTCCCCGAAGGCGCGGGCCCAGGCCAGAACGGTTCCCGCGATGAGCCCGCTGGCGATGGAGGGGATGGTCACACGGCGGAAGGCGTACCACGGTGAGGCGCCCAGCGAACGGGCGGCTTCGGCGAACCGAGGGTCGGCTTGTCGCAGCGCGCTTTCGACCGTGAGCACGAGAAACGGCATGGCCACGAACACCTGCGCGACGATCACACCCCATGCGCTGAAGGTGAATTGGAAGCCGAACCAGTCGTCGAGCCAGCGACCGAACAGCCCCGACCGCCCCAGCGAGAAGAGCAACGAGATTCCCCCCACGACCGGTGGGAGAACCATCGAGATCAGGCACAGGGCCCGCACCAGGTTGCGTCCACGGAAGTCGGTGGTGGCCAGCACCCACGCCAACGGCACACCGAACACCACGCTCAGCACAGCCGCCGCGATCGACGTTCGCATCGAGAGCCACAATGCATCGCGGCTGTCGGGGTCACCGAACACGTCCAGCACCCGTGACCACGGCGTCTTCCAGAGCAACCCGATGAAGGGAAGACAGAAGAACCCCACGGCGATGATCGCGAGCGCACGGGCCAGGCGTGGTGGACGGCTCCGGTGACGATTCATGGCGCGGTGAACCCGCGGGCCGTGAGAAGAGCCAGCCCCTCGTCACTCAGCGCGAAGTCGACGAAACGACGGGCGAGTTCGGTGCGTGGCGTGTTCGCTATCGCGGCGATCGGATACGTCACGGTCAGGTTGTCGCCCGTGGCGATGGCGATGGCGTCGACGTCGGCACCGATGAGGTCGGACGCGTACACGATGCCGGCGTCCGCGGAGCCGGTCGACACCTTCGTGACGATGCCGGACACGTTGGCTTCGAAAGTGACGAAGTTGGCGACGACACCGGCGGCTTCGAGCAAGCGGTCGGTGTACTCGCGGATGGGCACGTCGTCGGTGGCGGTGGCCACCAGCACGTCGTCGCGAGCGAGGTCGGTGAGACCCTCCACCATGCGCGGATTTCCCCGCGGCACGATGATCACCAGCGAGTTGGAGGCCAGCACCCGCGGCGGATCGAGGTTCACTGCGTCGGCGGCGCGTGCGAACTGGGTGTCGGCGGCCGAGGCGAACACGTCGACCTCGGCACCATCGACGATCTGTCCGGCCAGAGCGGACGAGGACGCGGTGATCACCACCACGTCGACTTTGGGGTTGTCGCGCTCGAAGGCGATCTCCACGTCCGCGAAGGCATTCGACAAGGACGACGCGGCCATCACTCGCAAAGTGGTGTCGTCGTTGCCGCAGGCGGCGATCACGAAAGGACCAAGCGCCACGAGGAGTGTCGCAACGAGTCGGGACCCCATGAGGGCAGGGTACGGGCGAAACGCGGAATAGTCAACCAGTGACTAAACGAACTGGCGAAGCCTCCCGACGGGCTTCGATCGTGTTTCAGCGACCGCCGAAAGTGGCGCGAATGAGAGGTTCGAAGTACTCGAGGGGCTCGCTCTCGTAATCGGGATCGAAGGCCACCTGGTCGTACTTGGCGCAGAACTCTTCCGTGTACTCCCAGTGCGGGCTGCCTCGGTACGCCTCGCGCGCGTTCTGGTCGAGACCGATGTGGTGCCAGAAGTAGTAACCCTGGAAGATGCCGTGATGCTCGACCATCCAATGGTTCGCCTCGCTGACGAACGGCTTCACGATGGCTGCCGCGATGGCGGGATGGTTGTACGGCGACAGCGTGTCACCGATGTCGTGGATGAGGGCGCAGGCCACGTATTCGTCGCTCTCACCACCGCGCATGGCGCGCGTGGCGGTTTGCAGGCAATGCTCGAGACGCGAGATGGGAAAACCTCCGTCGTCCGATTCGAG
>SYCH01000042.1 GCA_005787025.1 Actinomycetota bacterium
AAAGTATTTTAGGAGACGGATTGTATTTTGCTACAGAGCCATCAGGCCTAGGAATCTTAATGTCCCCTTGAATTGGGTCTAAAGGCAGGCGTTTTCCCCAATACCCCTGTGGATAAAAATCCGCCACCGGGACGCTCATGGTCGGCGCGTGGAAACCGTGATCCATCAGACGCTTGGCCACGTCGTCCACCGTGACTCCGGTTTCCTTGGTGATCGGACGAAGGTCGATGATGCATTCGTGCGCCACGTGACCGTTCACGCCGGTATACAGGATCGGGAAGTGGGCGTCGAGACGGCGCGCGACGTAGTTCGCGTTGACGATGGCCATCTCGGTTGCCGTGCGCAATCCACGCGCGCCCATGAGGCGAACGTAGGCCCACGAGATCGGCAGGATGCCCGCCGAGCCGTACGGAGCGGCCGACACCGGACCGACGGGAGAGTCGTCACGCAAGGGATGTCCCGGCAGGAACGCCGCGAGATGGGATTTGACCGCCACCGGGCCGACACCGGGTCCGCCGCCGCCATGGGTGATGCAGAAGGTCTTGTGCAGGTTCAGATGGCTCACGTCGGCTCCGAAGGCGCCCGGACGTGCCAGGCCCACCAGAGCGTTGAGGTTCGCGCCATCCACGTACACCTGCCCGCCTCCGTCATGGACGACGCGACAGATCTCCGAGATGCCGTCCTCGAACACCCCGTGCGTGGACGGATAGGTGACCATCACGGCGGCCAATCGGTCACCGGCATCGGTGACCTTGACCCGCAGGTCGTCCAGATCGACGTTTCCGTCGGCGTCACAGGCCACCACGACCACCGACATGCCGGCCATCACGGCACTGGCCGCGTTGGTGCCGTGCGCGCTGGACGGGATGAGACACACCGTGCGCCGGTCTTCCGCGCGACTGCGGTGATAGGCGCGAATGGCCAGCAGACCGGCGAACTCACCCTGACTTCCGGCGTTCGGTTGCAGACTGACGGCGTCGTAACCGGTGACGACGACGAGCATCCGTTCCAATTCGTCGATGAGAGCCCGATAGCCCTCGGTCTCGTCGTCGGCCGCGTAGGGGTGCACGTTGGCAAACTCGGGCCACGTGACCGGTTCCATCTCGGTCGTCGAGTTGAGCTTCATCGTGCACGAACCCAACGGGATCATGGTGCGATCGAGTGCCAGATCCTTGTCGGCCAACTTGCGTAGGTAACGCAACATTTCGTGCTCGGTGCGGTACGCCGAGAAGACCCGCGCTCGGAGGAGTGGCTCGCGTCGCGTGAGGGCGACGTCCAATCCGTCGATCGTGCCGTCCAGTGACGTGTCGAGATCGACCCCGAACACCGACAGGATCGAGCCCAACTCCGACAACGTGGACGACTCGTCGAAAGTGACCCCCACGGTGTCCTGGTCGATCACGCGAACGTCGAAACCGACGGCGCGCGCCCGGTCACGCAGGGTCGTGGCGGCACCCGGTGCGCGAACCGCGACGGTGTCGAACCAGGTCGCGTGAATGGTCCGTTCTCCGGCCGCACGGAGGTTGGCGACGAAGAGCGACGCCAAGCGGTTCACACGGGTGGCGATGCGACGCAGACCATCGGGACCGTGCCAACAGGCGTAGAACCCGGCCATGTTCGCCAGGAGTGCCTGGGCGGTGCAGATGTTGCTGGTGGCCTTTTCGCGCCGGATGTGCTGTTCACGAGTTTGCAACGCCAAGCGCAACGCCGGACGTCCGGCACCGTCGGTACTGACACCCACCAGTCGGCCCGGAAGCGTGCGGGCCATCGATTCGGTGGTGGCCATGTACGCGGCGTGGGGCCCGCCGAAACCCATCGGGACCCCGAATCGTTGGGCCGATCCGATCGCGATGTCGGCACCCAGAGAAGCCGCCGACGCCACGAGGACGCTGGCCAAGGGATCGGTGGCGAGTACGGCGATCGCGCCGTGTTCCTTCACCCGCGCGATGTGTCGTCGCGGATCCTCCAAGGACCCGGTCGAGGTGGGGAAGGAAAACAGCGCACCGAAGCATTCGGCGGCGTCGTCGCGTCGGCCCACGTGAAGACGTATTCCCAAGGGTTCGGCTCGCGTGGCCAGTACCGCGACGGTCTGGGGATGAGTGTCGGCCTCGACGAAGAACACGTCCGACGGAGACTTCGAGGTGCGCCGCGCCATGGTCATCGCCTCGGCGGCGGCGGTGGCCTCGTCGAGCAAGGAAGCGTTGGCGATGGGAAGACCCGTCAGGTCGATCACCATCGTCTGGAAATTCAGCAAGGCCTCGAGACGACCCTGGCTGATCTCGGGTTGGTACGGCGTGTACGAGGTGTACCACGCGGGGTTTTCCAGCACGTTGCGACGCAGGACCGGCGGGGTGACGGTGTTCGTGTAGCCCATGCCGATCATGCTGCGCCGCGGTCGGTTGCGCGCCGCCAGAACTCTCAGGGCGGCGGTGACGTCGACCTCCGACATCGCATCGGGGAGGTCGAGATCTTCCCGGAGACGAATCGACTCGGGCACGGTGGCGTCGATCAACTCGGCGACCGTGGACACTCCGATGGTGCGCAACATCGAGTCGCGATCCTCGGCGTCGAGGGTGCCGATGTGACGACCGACGAACTCGTCGGGTGCGAAGAGGTCGGACAGTGATTCAGCGCTCATGGAAGCCTCCGGGACGATCGGGTTCGCTTCCCCCGCTGTCTCTCCACCAAAGGTGGGCCTGAGAGCTTCGACCATGGCGGTCTTTCCCCGTCGGCGGGACCCCGAGGGATCCGCTTTCCAGCGTTGTCTCACCCGTCCGGTCCGGTGGCCTGAGAGATTCCGGGGAGGTTGCTCCTTCGGCGTCCCGATGCTGGCGGCACCGTGACTCTCCCGGTCGGGTTCAACGACAAACGAACCCTAGTTCACCGGCGACGGCGTGCGTGGTTGGAGCGACGAGTTTCTCGTCGACCGATTCACGCGCTTCGCGCCGCCTTTTGCGCCTCGTAATCCGCGATGGCGGTCAGTTGGGCACCCAACGTGGCATCGACCCACTTCGAGCCGGCTCCGACCACCTTGTCGTAGCTGGCCTGCGGTCCGGCCAACTGGCCGGTGAAGTGCGGCATCACGCGCTCGGCGAACAGTTCGTAACTGCGCAAGGTCTGGTGCCAGTCGGCGAGGTCGGCGCCGAGGAACAGATAACAACCGAAGCCGCCGGTCTTCTCTTGCAGTCGCTCGATCTGGGCGATGGCCATCTCGGGGGTGCCGATCACCATGCGTCCGGACTCGTTGGCCTGATCGACGAACTCGTCGATGTCCGTGGGCGGGGGAGGGCCGTTGGGGTCGCCCACCGGGATGATGTGGCTGAGGTAGTCCCACACCCACTGCAAGCCGTACTTGCAATTCTCCTTGGCCTGTTCGACGGTCTCGGCGATGTGCATGGGACCCATCAACCGCGCCTTCGATCGGTCGACGACGTGACCGTGCAACGCGGCCTCGTCCTCCCAGACCTTCAGGTTGTAATCGAGCATCTGGAATGCCGCCGGCTCGGTGGCGGCGATCGAGATCAGACCGACGCCGTACTTGCCCGCGAGCTTCGAGCCCGACGGCGACACCGACGACGCCACAGCTATGTCGAAGTCGCTGTAGGGCTTCACCTGCAACACCGCGTCCTGGCACGTGAACCAATCGGTCTTCTCGGTGACCGTTTCGCCCCGGAACAGACGCATCATCACGTCGAGTGCCTGCTCCATGCGTGGCCGTTGCGTCATGGGATCGATCCCCAGCATGTGGGCGTCCGACGTGAGTTGACCCGGACCGGCTCCGAACATCATGCGACCACGCGTCAGGTGATCGAGCATGACGATGCGATCGGCCAACATGAACGGGTGGTGGTACGGCAGTGAGTTCACGCCGGTGCCGAGCTTGATGTGCTTCGTGCGCTCGGCGGCCGCGGCGATCATCACCTCCGGGGAGGCGATCAACTCGCTACCGGCGGAGTGGTGCTCGCCGATCCATGCCTCGTGGTAACCCAGACGATCGAGGTGCTCCAATAACTGCAGATCGCGATGCAGGGCCAAGGTGGGGTTGACCCCCGTCTTGTGCATCGGGGGCATGAAGATTCCGAAACGAAGACTCATGTGATCTTCGTATCACAGGCACGACCCGGACGACCTCAGTCGACGGTTCCGTACGCACCGGCGCCGCCACGTCGTTGGTTCGAGATCACGTCGACCACCGCCTCGCCCAAATCCGCCAGGAACTCGTCGACGGTGTCGGCATGGGACGCGTTCACGGTGCAGTGCAGCGACGGGGGAGGGCCCTGACGATCGAGGTACCACCCGCGCCCGGCCATGACGTCGGCCACGGCGTAGACGTCGACCGGGTGTTCTCGTTCGTCGGCACCGAAGGACAACAGCGTCGAATCCGGACGGGCGCGTACCACGAGACCGTCGATCCGGCCGATCCCGTCCGCCAGGCGGAGACAGGTCTCGCGTGCGCGGCGAGTCAGGTCCATGTAACCCTCGTCGCCAAGGAACTTGGTCACCGCCCAGGCCGCGGCCATCGGGCCGCCGCTCTTCGTGCCGAGCACACCGGAGGAGCCGTAGAGACCGCCGAGCCAGTTGTCGGTGACGAACGTCTGGTACGACCGCAGTTGACGAGTGCGATGCACGATGACCGAGGCACCCTTGGCCGTGTACCCGTACTTGTGCAGATCCACCGAGATGCTCGTGACGCCCGGGACAGCGAGATTCCACGGAGCAACCGATTCGCCCAGTCGTTCGAGGAAAGCCAGGGTGACACCACCCATGCAGGCGTCGACGTGGCAATTCACCCCGAGTCCTGCGGCCACGGCCGCGATCTCGGGGATGGGATCGATGACACCTTGCGGGTACTGCGGCGCGGAACCGACCAACAACACCGTGTTCTCGTCGCACGCCGCGCTCATCGCTTCCACGTCGGCACGCCAATCACCCCGAACGGGAACCCGCCGTGCCTCGACGCCGAAGTAGTAACAGGCCTTCTCGAAGGCCGCGTGGGCCGACGTGGGCAGGATCGCGTTCGGCGCCGTGACTCCACGTTCGTGTCGGCCTCGTTCGCGGGACGCCTTCACCGCCATCAGGATGCTCTCGGTTCCACCGCTCGTCATGAAACCCGCGGCTTCGGCATCTCCGGCCACCCAGTTCGTCACCGTGGCCACCACCTCGGACTGGAACTTCTTCAGACTCGGGAAGGCATCCGCGTTCAGACCGTTCGCCGACGAGTACATGGCGTGCGCGCTTTCGGCCACCAACTCGACCTCCGGACCGGCGTAGTAGGCGAGCGAGAACACTCGGCCCTCCCTCCACGCGACGTCGCCGGCACCGGCGCGTCGCGCCTCGTCGAGAATCGCCCGGGCACGATCGGAGAGTTCCATCCTCGGTACCGTAGACGCATGAGCGCACCCGCCCCACTCGTGACCGCCACCGAACTCAACGCCAAACTGCGCGAGCTGTTCGGGGCGGACATGCACGGATTGACGTCCGACATGATCAGCGAGATGGAGTACGGGATGGTGCTCACCACCATGGAAGTCAGCCCCAAACAGTTACGACCGGGCAAGATCATCAGTGGCCCGACGGTGTTCGCCGCCTGCGACGCGGCGTTGTTCTACGCCTGCCTCTCCGTGTACGGCCTCGACATGATGATGCTCACGAGCGACATGCAGATTCGCTTCCTGCGTCCCGCCAAGGGCACCCGACTCCACGCCCGCGGGCGCATCCTGAGCGTCGGAAGCAAACTCATCACCGGACAAGTGGTGGCCTTCACCGACGACGAAACCAAACCGGTTGCCGTGGCCCAGGGCTCCTGCGTACCTCCGAAAAAGAACACCGACTCCTGAGCCGTCTCTCGGCGTCGCCTAAGGTCAGCCGATGCCCGAGACGTCCAAGCCCACCATCACCATCCCCGCCGGAGACCCGCCCGCCGAACTCGTCATCGAGGATCTGGTGGTGGGCGAGGGGGCCGAAGCCACCGCCGGGTGCCGACCGGTGATGCACTACGTGGGCGTGGCCTGGAGTACCCAGCGCGAATTCGACTCCTCCTGGAGCCGCAACGAGACCTTCGAATTCCGACTCGGGGCCGGCGAGGTCATCGGGGGATGGGACCAAGGCGTGGCGGGCATGAAGGTGGGCGGCCGGCGACGGCTCACCATCCC
>SYCH01000231.1 GCA_005787025.1 Actinomycetota bacterium
ACCACCACCACGCCGTCGGCACCCGAGGTGTTGATCATCGGCGATTTCCTGACCACCGACACCGACGGTCTCGGGCTCGACGAATCGATCGCCCGCATCGGATGGCTTCCCACGATCGACGCCCGCGAGGATCGCACCATCTCCGAGGGTGCGGATCTGCTCGAGTCGGCCCGGGGCCTCGGCGTTCTTCCACGTCTGATCATCGTTTCACTGGGCGCCAACGACGCCTGTCTCGCCACTCCCATCGAGACCGTCGAACCGAACATTCGTCGCATCGCCGCTCTGGCCGGTGACGAACACGTGGTGGTCTGGGTGAACCTGCAGATGAAGGACTGCATGGCTCGCGCCCGCACGATCAACAACGCGTTGACCGTGACCGCCATGACCACCCCCAATTTCTTCATCGCCGACTGGGCCACCGACGCGCCGATACAACGCCTCGAGGGTGACGGCATTCATTACGACCGCAAGGGCAGCCAGTTCCGCGTCGACTACTACGTGTCGTTGCTGCGCATGTACGCGACTCGCTGATCAGACGACCGCGGCCCGTCCCGACCGCAGTCGCCCGTCGACCCACACCGAGGTGATCGCCTCCGGTCCGGTCAAGCGGACGATCTTCTCGAAGATTCGGGACTCGTCGTCGATGCCGTCCCACTCGCGCATTCCGTTCGCCGATCGCTTCGTGTCGACGGCGAAGGCGTCGAACCGACGACCCGGGATGAACGCACCGGCATCGAGACCGATCATCGCGGCACCTCCGGCCGTCGCCACGTGGAACGCGGTCACCGAATCGATGCGCGAGCCCGAGACTCCACGGCAACCGCCGTCGATCGAGCCATCGACGCCGTCTTCCAACATCCGCGACGCCGTGACGGCATGGGCGCACTGCGGCAACAGCCCGGGCCATGCTCCACCGGCCACGTCCGATCCGAGTCCGACCCGAACGTCGGCGTCGAGAAGTCGTCGCAGGGGCAACACGCAGTTGGCGAAGTACGAGTTCGACAACGGACAATGAGCGATGCCCGCACCCCGGGCCCGGATGAGTGCGGCATCCGTCGTCGACACCAGGTTGCCGTGCGCCAGCACGGTCCGCTCGCGGAGCAGCCCGAACGCGTCGAGCATTTCGGTGTCCGAACGCCCGAATCGATCGCGAACGTTCGCGTGCTCCCAGTCGCTCTCCGAGCAATGGGTCTGAATGGTGCACCCGAGTTCGTCGGCCAACCGCCCCATCCCCGCCAGTAGTTCGTCACTGCACGCCGGGATGAAGCGTGGTGTCAAAATCGGTTTCACCAACCCGGAGGTCGCGCCGATCTCGAGGACGTCGCGAGCCGATCGGCGTGATCGTTCCAGCGCGACGTCGGCGGACTCGTCGCGGTACCACTCGGGTGTTCCCGTCGGGTGATCCATGGCCACTCGTCCGACGAAAGCACGCTGACCACCGACCGCGCATCGCTCGGCGAGAAGTCGGGTGGCATCCTCGTGAATCGACGAGTAATAGACGGCGGTGGTGGTCCCGAGGCCGAGCAGCGTGGGCACCATGTGCTCCCACACGTCGCGGGCGAAACCAACGTCGACATAACGCGTCTCCAACGGGAACGTGTGGTCGAACAACCAATTCTCGAGCGGCAGGTCCAACCCGGTTCCCAACTGGGGCCATTGCGGTGCGTGGATGTGCGTGTCGACCAGTCCCGGCAACAACCGCTCGTGGGGCGCCATCCGCCACACCGTGCGTGCTCGCGAAACGAGTTCGATCGCCACCGGTGACGAAGCATCGTGCACCACGTCGACGATGACACCGTCGGCACCGACCGTGATCACGCCGTCGATGATCCCCAACGCGTCGGGTGTCGGCGCGTGGAACATACGGCCCGTCACTGCGAGTTCGATGCCGCTCATCGGGTCAGTGTAGGAGAGGCTCGGATGTCGGCCGAGGGGCTGCGTGTGTCAGGCTGGCGACATGATCAGTCCCGACCTCGACACCTTGCGTCTCTTCCTGCACGTCGTGGCGGCTTCGGTGTGGGTCGGCGGACAGATCGTCCTCGGTGGCTTGGTGCCCCGCCTGCGGGCCGCGCATCCCGAGAGCCTGAAGACCGCGGCCAACGGTTTTGCTCGCGTGGCCTGGCCCGCGTTCGGGCTCACCGTGATCACCGGAATCTGGAACATCCTCGACGTTTCGATCGCCGATACCGACTCCGAGTATCAGGTCACGCTGTTCGTCCACGTGTTGCTGGCGGTCGCCACGGCGATGTTCGCGGTCGTTCACTCATTCGGTCGGGGCAAGTTGGCTCTGGCCATGGGAGGAGCCATGGGGCTGCTCACCGGGCTCGGCGCGATGTTCGTCGGACTGCTCCTGCGAACGGGTGTCTGAGCCTCAGTTGCGGGGCACCTTGCTCCACGCCACGTCACGGTCGACGCGAACGTCGCCGGGCAGTCCGAGCACCCGCTCGCCGAGAATGTTGCGCATGACCTCGCTGGTGCCACCCTCGATGGAGTTGGCCCGACTGCGCAGGAACGCCTTCTGGGGATTCTCGAGACCCATGGCCTGTTCCGGACGAATCTTCCGATACCCGCTCGGGAACAGCATTCCGTCCGCACCCAACAGTGAAACCGCGAACGAGTAGATGTCCTTGTTGAGCTCCGCCATGGCCAATTTCGCGATGGAACCCTCGGGTCCCGGATCACCCATCTTGCGATTCTGGGACGCACGGATGTTGGTGAGTCGGAGAAGCTCGGCGCGGACCCACAGCGACATCAACTCGTCGCGCGTGGCGGGATCACGACGATCGGCAGGAAGATCCTTCCAAACCTTGAGCGCATCACGGATCGGACCGGAGCCCTTGGCCGGGATCGCACCACCGATGGACACTCGTTCGTTCATCAACGTCGTGAGCGACACTCGCCAGCCGTCTCCGATGTTGCCGAGCATCTCGTGATTCGGGACGCGGACGTCTGTGAAGTAGACCTCGTTGAACTCGGCCTCACCGGTGATCTGGTGGAGCGGACGAACCTCGACGCCCGGGGCCTGCATGTCCACCACGAACGCGGTGAGACCGGCGTGCTTCACCGCCTCGGCATCGGTGCGCACGATCAACAACCCGTAACGGGACAGGTGCGCCAGGGTCGTCCAGACCTTCTGGCCGTTCATGATCCACTCGGCGCCGTCCTTCACTCCCTTGGCCGACAGACCGGCGAAATCCGAACCACTGCCGGGCTCGGAGAACAGCTGACACCACACCTCTTCACCGGTGAACAGAGGTCGCAGGTAACGCTTCTTCTGCTCGGGCGAACCCCACACCGCCACGGTCGGGCCGCACATACCGTGGCCGATCGGGTTACGGGCCACCGGATTCGGGGCGCCGGCGGCGAACAAACGCTCGTTGATGGTGCGTTGCAACTTGGGATTGAGGCCGAGTCCGCCGTGACCGACCTCGAAGTGCACCCAGGCGAGTCCCTTGTCGAACTGCGCTCCGAGGAAGATCGTTCCGTCCGTGCTGCGCGGGGGGAACTCGGCGAGAAGCTCGTCGATGAGCGACGAGACCTTCTGCTCGTCGGAGGTGAGGGTCGCGGTGGCGGTCATGGGGAAAAACTAGCCACCCTCGCCGAGGCGGAGCGCATCGAAGCCCTCAATTCAGCGGGGCCATCAAACGTCGAAACTCGTCGTTCTCGGCACGGCCGAGTCCGGGAAACGCCGCTCTCAAGGCCATGACACCGCGCAGGCGCTGTGTGTCCCCGTTTCGCAGGTAGATCGCCTTCAGATTGTTCAGCATGCGCTCCACGATCGACATCGGCGGAGTCATCGCCAGGAATCGGACGTCGAAACGTTGCGCTTCTCCCAACAGTTCGGCGAACAAGCGCGCACACCCCGTGGCGTCCATGATCCGACCGCCGTGGAACGGGTCGGCGAAGATCTCCGGCACGAGACCCTGGCTCGGTCGCTCGGCGACGAGGAAGTGCCCGGGCATGCCCACCCCGACCAGGTCGACCCCCACCCGTCGTCCGACCTCCATCGCGATCACCGACAGCGAGATCGGGATGCCCCGACGGGAGGCGACGACGTCGGTGATGAACGAGTTACGTGGGTCGTAGTAGTCGTCCCGGTGCCCCACCAGTGCGTTATCTCCGCGAAAGAGCGAGCGACAGACGCCCTCGACGGTCGGACTGGCCACCATCGCCGCCAACTCGTCGAGCATCGTCAGTCCGGCGACCAAGTCGACTCTCGACACGTGTCCGATGGCCGCGGGGAGCAACAACGCCAATTCGTCCAGTGCCACGTCGCCACCCACGGACACCGCGCCAGCGAATCGCTCCTTCGCCCACGCCGAATCACGCTCCGACGACCCCACACGGAGAATCGTACTGCCACTACTCTTCGCCCCATGTATCTCGGAGCCCACGCCCTCACCCATCCCGACAAACTGGCCATGGTCATGACCGGTTCGGGTTACAGCCAGACGTTCGCCCAACTGGACGCCGCGGCCAACCGGCTGGCCCATCTGTTGCGCAACGCGGGCCTGAAGCCTGGTGATCACGTGGCGCTGTGCATGGAGAACCACGATCGGTACCTCGAGGTGTTGTGGGGCTGCCAGTACGCCGGAGTCGTGTACACCGCGGCGTCCTCGCGTCTCACGAGCAAGGAGCTCTCGTACATCATCAACGACTGTGCGGCCCGCATCTTCATCACGTCGAAGTACAAGGCGGACCAAGCGTCGGAGATCATCGCCGACACCCCGAAACTCGAGATGCGTCTCATGCTCGACGGAACCGTGGCCGGCTACGAGAGCTACGAGAGCGCCGTGTCCGCCCAGTCCGACGCGCCCCTCCCGAACCGAATCGCCGGAACCGACATGCTCTACTCGTCGGGCACCACGGGACTCCCCAAGGGCGTCACCAAGCCCTTCGTCGACCTGCCGCTGGAAACCACACCCACCTCGGTCGCCCCGTCGTTGGCCATGTTGTTCGGAGCGTCATTCGACAGCGTGTACCTGACCCCGGCGCCGCTGTATCACGCGGCGCCTTTGCGCTTCACGATGGCCGCCCAGAGCATGGGTTGCACCGTCGTGGCCATGGAACATTTCGATCCTGAACAGTTCCTGACCGCCATCGAGCGCCACAAGGTCACCCACACCCAGGTGGTGCCGACCATGTTCGTCCGGCTGTTGAAGCTCGACGAAAGCATCCGCTCCAAGTACGACGTCTCCTCGCTGCAGGCCGTCATCCACGCCGCGGCGCCCTGCCCCATTCCGGTCAAGAAGCAGATGATCGAATGGTTCGGCCGCATCATCCACGAGTACTACGCGGGCACCGAAGGCAAC
>SYCH01000043.1 GCA_005787025.1 Actinomycetota bacterium
CCATCACCACGCGCCGTACCTGCCCGAGCAACGACAAGGTGACGGCAGCGATGGGATCGATGGCGATTCCACCCACGGTGTCACACCGGCGCGCGGCAAAGGTGTCCGGCGTGCCGGCCAACGAGGGCAGAGGGGTGTTGTCGGCGATGGCGCGCAAGGCGGCTTCGTAGGTGGCGCCGTCGATGACGATGTTGACGAGGGGTTCCACCGCCGGGGGCAAAGTGTCGGCGGCCGCGGCGAAGATGGCGTGCAGAGCGTCGGCTCGACGCTGACGAGCCGTGCGCGGTAGATCGTCGAGGCTCAGGCGATCGCGCTCGGCCAGATCGGCCTGCAGTTCGCGTTCGCAGAAGCGCTGGTGCACCTCGTGCATGAGGGTGCCCTGAACGTTGCCCACCTTGGCGTCGATGTAGGTGGTGTCGTCGAAGGTGTGAATGGAGGCATCGCGATCGTCGTGGACGAGATCGCTGTGGCGGTGGGTGCCGTCGGCGTCGGTGAGCTGCTCCCAGCGCTGGGTGGCCGTGTTGAACGTGTCGATGTCGAGGGTGGTGGCCCATTCGAGAAAGAGGGGCATGAACTCGGCCACGTGGGCGGTGACCCGCTTGTTCTGGTGCAAGGCACCCAAGCGACGGACATGGTCGGGCGCGACGGTGCCGGCGAAGTAGTGCCGACCTACCTCGGGATAGTCGGCGATGAGGCGGGCCGCGATGGACAGATCGTTGGCCTGGCGGGCCGAGAGACGGGCCACGGAGCGGGCCCAGGACGACACCTTCACGTAACCGTCGGCGCGATGGAGGTTGGCCGAATACACCTGGGCGGCTAGGAGGGACTTGGTGGCCTCGACTTGGCGGGCCATGATTTCGAGTTCTTGCAGGAGAGTCGCGGCGTCGCGCACCGAGGTGACGAAGGGGAGTTCGTCGACGATGCGCTGCAAAGCGGGAAGTACGGCGACCGGCGAACCCGTGTGGGTTCCGACGGTCTCGGTTGTCACGTTCACTCCTTTCGGCTTGCTGATCACCGTATTCAGGGGGTGTGGCAGAGTTTCCGCCCGTCTCGTTACGGGGCAAAAATTTCTGATTTTCTTCGCACGGGCACGCGTACGCCGATCGTTCCCCATTGGGGGTACACATGAACAACGAATCGAACTTGTACGACGAACACGGACACCAATTCGAATACGAAGTCGAGCGGCCGGACCTTCACGAAAGCGTCTTGGGCGATGATCGACACTTGTCGGACGAGGAGATCCTGATCCTTCTCAACATCGGCTTCGACGAACTGGAAGACAACGGCCCCCGGGACGAGGACTGGTATCCGAACGTTCGAGCCCTCCAGATACTTCGAGGTATCGATGCGACTCGTGAGAATGCTGAGTACGCATTACGAGATCTGACTCGCGAAATCCGTCGGCAGTCGAACGGTGACTGGACCGAGGCTCGGCGTTTGCTACGTACTCACGGACTGGAAATCTCGGTCGAGTACGCACCGTTGTCCGATGTGGAGACGATGCCCACCGACGATATGCCCACTTCGGAACTCTTCGACGAAATGAAGAGACGACAGGGATCGATTCTGTCGCGGGACCGGGATTTGGCACCCACGGCCGAGGATCGGCGAAAGATGGCATCGCGTCGCAGCGCGTCGGTCTTCGATCCTCGTGACATCGAATCCATTCTCGGCGAGATGGCCCAGATGGAAGGTATGACCGCCGTGTACGAATGGGCCCGATCGTTGGTGGCGCAGTGTCACACGGAGAATTTGCGCCGTCGGTCGGGTTTGGTCGGAAACGTGGAGATGCCGCGGCACTTGGTGTTGCGTGGCGAGCCGGGAACAGGCAAGACGGTTGGTGCGCGTCTGTTGACCGAGCTGTACGCGGCACTGGGCATCGTGCGTTCACCCAAATTCATCGAAGCGTCACGTGCCGACCTGGTGGCGGGGTACATCGGGCACACCGCGTTGAAGACCCGTGGCATCGTCACACAGGCTCTCGGTGGCGTTCTGTTCATCGACGAGTCGTATTCGTTGAACATGGGCGGAACCGATTTCGGTGACGAAGCCGTGGCGGAATTGATCCAACTGATGGAGACCCACCGCAACGATTTCGCGGTATTTTTCGCGGGCTACCCTGCGGAGATGGAGGAGTTCATACGTATGAACACCGGATTGGCCTCGCGGGTGTCGGCCACGTTGGAGTTCGCCCCGTACTCGAACGACGAGTTGTGGAAGGTGCTGAATCGCATGGCTTTGATTCAGTCCTTCATGGTGGACCCGGATGCGCATGACGAGGTGGACAGGTGGTTCGACGACGCCCGAAAGTCGGAGGATTTCGGTAACGCGCGTTCAGCTCGCCACTTGGTGAACCTGATGAAGGCCAATCAGGCCGAGCGGGTGTACAAATCGGGCCTCACCGACATCGACGATTTGATTCTGCTGACCGCAACCGACGTGCCCAAAAGCAATGTGACGGCGTCGTGATGAGCCCTGATGTCGACCTGGAGCGATTCAAGTTGGCCCACGAGAGAGGTGGTGTCGCACACGGTTCGACCTACGCGCAGGCCATGGCCGAACTTCGGGCGGGGAAGAAACGCAGTCATTGGATTTGGTACGTGTTTCCGCAAGCTCTCGCGGGAAGTTCACTCAATGGCCGGACCTACCAGATTCGTCATTTGGCCGAAGCAAAGGCCTATGTGGCTGACGACCTTTTATGGGGTCGGTACGTGGAGAGTGCCGTGGCACTCGAGCAGAGTTTGTGGCGGGTTGGTGTCGTGGATGGTGCGCTGCCCAAACTCGAAGAAGTGGTCGGCACGACCCTCGACGCGCGCAAGGTCAGATCGAGCCTCACTTTGTTTTTCAACGTGACCAAGAACGACACGAGCGAAAGAACCGCGGCTTTCAGGGAACTCGTCGATTATCGCGGAAGGAACCTGCCGATCATCTGGGGTAATTTCATGTCGTGTGCGTTGACCCATGGTGTGTGGCAGAGGTGGCATTCCGAGGAAGCCTGACGCCGGATCAGGTCAACCCTCGGCTTTGCCGCTCATGCCGAGGGCTTTCATCGCCTCGCGCACGGAGTTCACGCGTAACACCTTGATGTCGACATCCACCTCGGGCGACTTCGCCGGCACGATGGCGGTGCCGAAACCCAGTCGGGCAGCCTCGGCCAGACGCCGCGACGCGTGGGGCACTTGGCGAACCTCGCCACCCAAGCCCACCTCACCGAACGCGACCACGTCGGGTCGCATGGGTTGGTGTCCGAGCGCCGACAACACGGCGAGGCACAGTCCGAGATCGCTGCCGGGTTCGGTGATCTTCACACCACCCACCACGGACGCGTACACGTCGTGTTGACCCACCGGCTGGCGCAAGCGTTGCGACAACACGGCCAGCAACATGGACAA
>SYCH01000044.1 GCA_005787025.1 Actinomycetota bacterium
ACACGGCGTGCGATCTCGCGGGCGCTGTCGAGCGACGTCCCTGTTTCCAGCCAACAGTTGTAGGCCACCAGCTGGTCGCGCACGCCGACGGACACCGCACCCGCCGTCGGATGCGGATCGTGGGGCCCGGTGTCGGGGAACAAGGACGTCCAGGCATGGCGACGAATCTCGGGCAGCGTGCGCTCGGGACCGTAGAGGAAACTCGGTACACCGTGAGTCCGGGCGAGCCAGTGCGCGAACTCGTCGCGGGCCCGAATCGCGTCATCGAACGACGAGTCGAGCAGAGGAACGAACGGCACCACGTCGATCACTCCGAGACGCGGGTGAACACCCCCATGAACGTTCAGGTCCAGTCGCTCGACAGCCAATGTGGTGAGGGCTCGGACCGATTCCTCACCGACGAGCGTGTACACACTTCGATGGTGATCACGATCGGAGTGGCGATCGAGTAGGTCGCTTTCGCACGCCGTATCGAAAGCGGACAACAGTTTGTGATCGCGCCCCTCGCTGACGTTCACGACGCATTCCAGCACGATCTCACTCTGGCACACCGGTGCTAGGTTCGCGCCATGTGCGATGCACGGAAGCACGTCGGATGAGACTCGAGCATCCCGTTCCATTTTCGAACGAGTGGCAGGCGAAATGGATCTGGCACGGTCGGCCGAAATTGACCATGGAGACCTCGACGCGTACCGCACTCGCGGATCCAACGGACCGTATCGTTCTGTTTCGTCGCGAGTTCACCGTGTCGAGCCCACCCACCAACGCCCCGGCACGCGTTTGGGTCGATGGTCGCTACATCCTCTTCGTGAACGGCACCGAGGTCGCCCGAGGCCCGGTGCGCAACGAGCCGCGCAGCGCGCGATACGACTACGTCGACATCGGCTCGTGTTTGTCTCCCGGTGTCAACACTCTGGCCGTCGTGGCCCGACATTTCGGAAAGTCGACGTCGTGGTGGGTGCCGGTTCCGCCGACGTATTCGTTGGGCGCGGGCTCGTTGGTGTTCGAATGCTTGGTGGGGGACGAGTGGATCGTCAGCGACGCGTCGTGGCGATCGTCGAACGGTGAGGCCTGGACTCCGGTTCCGATGCCCGGAGACGTCGCGTGTCTCCCGCTCGAATCATTCGATGCGCGTGCCCATTGTCGGGGTTGGACGGTCTCCGGTTTCGACGACTCGTCGTGGCGCTCGGCGTACGAGATCAAACCGCTGCACACCGGGGCCGACGGACGACGTTCGCCACCGAGTTCACCGTTCGGGGCGCTACGGCCACCGGTTCGTGCCGCGTACCCCACGGGGACGAGGCACGTGGCCGACCAGATCGGCTCGATCACGCTGGTCGGATCACCGGCCCACGAGGACCCGGTGCGACAGGTGTTGCTCGATCAGGAGTCGGAGACGGATCCGTCCGGCTCCGTTCGTCTGCTCCGCTTCGATCTCGGACGTATCGCGGCCGGCTCGGTGACGCTCGAAGTTGTGGGCGCCGATGCCGGCACGCGCATCGACGTGGCCGCGTCCGAACACGTCGACGCGCGCGGACGTCTGGTCACCCTCGGACAACACGCCGGATTCCGTTACGTGTGCCGTGGAGTCGATGACACGTTCACCACCTTCGACACCATCGGAACCAGATTCTTCAACGTCGTCGTGCGAGATTCGAGTGGTGGGAGCGCGAACGTCGACATTCGCTTGACCGTGACCGATCGCCATCGGCCCCGTCCGGTGGGGGCATCGTTCGAGTGTTCGGACGAATCGTTGAACACGATCCATGCCATCGGTCTGCGTACCGTCGACTTGTGCGCGCTCGACGCCTACGTGGATTGCCCCACCCGTGAACAACGGGCGTGGACCGGTGACTCGGTCGTGCACCAGATGGTCGACTTCGTGTCCAATCCCGACTGGTCCATGCCGGTGTGGCACCCGCAGTTGGCCACGCACGTTCGGCCGGACGGGATGTTGGCTATGGCGGCCGCTTCGGACTTCGCCGCCGACGATCAGATGTACCTACCGGATTGGTCGCTTCACTGGATTCGCTCGGTTCACAACATTCATCGGTACACGGGGGATCGCGAGTTGGTGGCCGAGTTGTTGCCCATCGCCGAACGGGTGTTGCGATGGTTCGAGAGCTTTCTCGGCCCGGACGACTTGTTGCACGACGTCACCGGCTGGGCGCTCAGCGACTGGGCGAGCGTCTACATGAACGGCTGTTCCTCGCTCACCAACGCGCTGTGGGCTCGGGGTTTGCGTGAGTTCGCTGAGATGAGTTCATGGTTGGGCAACGAGGCCAGTGCCAACTGGGCACGAGCACGCCACGCCGCCGTTCGGTCGGCGTTCGATGTCTTCTGGGACGAGGGTCGCGGTGTCTACATCGACCACATCGTCGGAGGAGCGAAGCGGCGTGAAGCCGCACAACATCCCGGGGCGATGGCGATCGTGGCCGGGCTGGTTCCCCCTGATCGGATGGTGCGCGTGATCGAGGGCATCACCGATCGGCGTCGTTTGATCCGTCATTCGTTCGTGATGGATCGACTCACGGTCGACGGCGACGGGCAGGGATTCGTGTACCTCACGAACGGTTTTCCGCCCGACCCTCCGTGGGACGTGGAGAACCAGATGGTCGAGGCCGAGCCGTTCTTCCAGTACGTGGTGCACGAGGCGATGGTCGCCGCGGGTCGAGCCGATCTGGTGGTCGAGTCGTGCCGCTCGTGGCAGGTGTTCGTGGACGCCGGTGAGACCACCTGGCCCGAATGCTGGGTGGGCGGCACGCGGTGCCACGGGTGGTCGTCGACCCCCACCTCCGATCTGGTGCGTCACGTCCTCGGGATCACGCCGGCCGAACCGGGATACGCCAGCGTGCGGGTGATGCCGGCCTTGGGCGACCTCGAGTGGGCCCGGGCCACGGTTCCGACGCCCCATGGCTGGATCACGGTCGAGGCCCACGCCGATGGACGGTTGCTCGTCGACAGCCCGGTACCGGTGGTGGGCGCCTGAACGACTTCGGGTGTCAGGTGGTACTCTTCGGACATGATCGCAGCACTGGGTTCAACCGAAATCATCGCCATCTGCGCGGTCGTCGTTGTTCTGTTCGGCGGAACGAAGATCCCCAAGTTGGCTCGCAATCTGGGTCAGGCCCAGAAGGAGTTCAAGAAGGGTCTCACCGACGGCGCCAAGGACGACGACTCCGCGAAGGAGTGATCGCTAGTTCGTCGCGATCGTCAACGAGAGGCGACGCCGCTTGCTGATACGACGACGCTCGCGTTCGCTGCAGCCTCCCCACACACCGTGGTCGATGTGGTTGGTCAGTGCGTACTCGAGGCACTGAGCCGTGACCGAGCAAGTGGCGCAGATCTTGCGAGCACGGTCCACACCCACGCCGTCGCTCGGGAAGAACGTGTTGGGGGGGTAGGCCCGACACGCACCCTGGGCCATCCAGGAATCGATGGTCTCGTCGTTCATGATGTTGTCTCCTTGTGCGAAGTTGGTTTCCGCCCGCTTCGCCCGCTGAGAAGCTGTTCGTTGGTTCGCGATG
>SYCH01000232.1 GCA_005787025.1 Actinomycetota bacterium
AACCCCACCGCGGGCGGGGCCAGCGTGGGTAGTGGGCTCGGTCCCCGTTTGCTCGACCGCATCATCGGCATCACCAAGGCCTACACCACCCGTGTCGGCTCGGGTCCGTTCCCCACCGAGCTGACCGACGAGGTGGGCGAGAAACTCGTCGACATCGGTCGTGAGTTCGGCACCGTCACCGGTCGTCGTCGTCGCACCGGATGGGTGGACTGTGTGATGTTGCGTCACGCGGTGAGGGTGAACTCGCTCACCGAGCTTGCGCTCACCAAACTCGACGTTCTCGACACCTTCGACGAGGTGCGCGTGTGCATCGGCTACACCATCGATGGCGAGCCCGTGCACGGTTACCCCGATCTCAGTGAGGATCTGGCGCGTGCGGTGCCCACTTACGTGACCATTCCGGGATGGAGGTCCGAATTGCGGGGCTGTCGTTCGGCGTCCGACCTTCCGGCCCCGGCCCGCGACTTCATCGCCACCGTCGAACGTGAGGCCGGTGTTCCCGTTCGAATCGTCGGCGTGGGCCCTGAACGTGACGACGTTCTCGAGTGGCCCTCGACCATTGGAGGTATAGGATCATGATCTCGCGCTACTCGTTGCCGGAGATGGAGTCGGTGTTCGCCGACGAGACTCGCTTCTCTCGTTGGGTGGAGATCGAACTTCTCGCCACCGAGGCCCACGCGGTGATCGGCATGGTGCCGGCCACCGACGCGGCGGCCTGTCGGTCCAAGGCCCCGACCACCGATTCCTCCTTCGTCGAAGCGGTCGTCGAACGTGAGAAAGTCACCGATCACGATGTGGCGGCCTTCGTCGACGTTCTGCAGTCGCGAATCGGAGGTGCCGAAGCGGGTTGGATCCACTATGGCCTCACCTCCACCGACGTGGTCGACACCGCACTGTGTTGGGCGTTGCGTGATGCCGCCGACCTTCTCATCGACGCGTCCAGCAAGTTGTTACGGGTGCTCGTGAACATGGCCAAGGCCCATCGTGACACGGTGATGATCGGACGCACCCACGGCGTTCACGCCGAACCCACCACGTTCGGGGCCAAGGTCGCGTTGTGGGCGTTGCAGGTTGAGCGTGATCGCGAGCGTCTGATCAAGGCTCGTCACACGATCGCCGTGTGCAAGCTGTCCGGTGCCGTAGGTACGTACTCGAACATCGACCCGCGCGTCGAGGCCGCGGTCGCATCGTCGTTGGGCCTCGAACCGGTTCCCGCCACCCAGGTGATCAGTCGCGATCGACATGCCGAGTACATGTGGGCCTGCGCCTCGGTGGGAACGACGTGCGAGATGATCGCGGTGGAGCTACGACACCTGCAACGCACGGAGGTGCGCGAGGTCGAGGAAGGGTTCAAGTCGGGACAAAAGGGTTCGTCGGCGATGCCGCACAAGCGCAACCCGATCTCGGCCGAGACCATCAGCGGCTTGTCACGCGTTCTCCGTGGGAACCTGCAGGCCGCTCTGCAGGACGTGGCCCTGTGGCACGAGCGCGACATCTCGCACAGTTCGGTCGAGCGCATCGTGCTCCCGGACTCGTCGATGCTGACTCACTACATGCTCCATCGGTTGAGGCGATTGCTCGAGGGACTTCAAGTGTCGTCGGAGCGCATGCGGGCGAATCTCATGTCGAGCCACGGATTGGTGTTCAGCCAACCGGTGCTTCTGGCACTGGTGCAGAGCGGGTTGTCTCGCGATGATGCGTACCGCATCGTCCAGGAGGCGGCCACCGTTTCGTGGACGGGATCGCGCGACTTCCGGTCGGTGTTGGAAGAGAACGATCGCGTGTGTCGACTGAGCCCGGCGATCCTGGACGATGCGTTCGACCTTTCGCGTTCACTCCGTCGGATCGGTGTGGTGTTCACGGCTCTCGATCGCATCGAGGTCTGACCGAGGCGAACTCCGATCGGCTGTGTCAGCGGGTGACGCCGGCCTTTTCCAACACCGTCGCGCCCACCCCGATTTCCCGCCACGCCGAATACGTGATGCCGTTGCGCTCACCGTAAGCCTTGGCGATCTTGACGAAGGCCTTCTCCAGCGGAGCGATGTCCACTTTTGCGGTGAGATCGGCCAATTCGACGGCCAGATCGAGGCGTTCTTGGGCAAACTTCAGTTGCGTGACGGCATCCGCGTCCTCGTACTGGTTCTTGATCGTGTTCAGACGACGCCTGATGGATTCGGGGGTGCGCCTGCGACCACGCTTCGGCTTGGTGCGCTTCAACGCTTCGAGATAATCACGGACGATCTTGCCCTCGGCGCGACCGGTCACGAGAGCCTGCTTGTGTGCTTTGGTCATCGGAGTCTTTGGTGCCGCCATGCTGACGAACGTATGACGAATTCCGAGCGCGCCACAACTCTCTCGATGACAAAAACGCTCATGTTTATCGGATCTTGACACGTGCGTATCAAGGTGACGATTTCGTGCAGTCATGCGATACGAATCAACTAATGTCGGTATCGATGAAAGACGGCACAGCATCTCTTCCCGTGCTCGATCCCACGCGTGACGCCTTGCGCCGACACGTCATGGAACACTCACTGAAGACGGGAG
>SYCH01000045.1 GCA_005787025.1 Actinomycetota bacterium
GGCGGTGTCGTCGAGGACCGTGATCTCGTCGAGGTCGAGGACGATGGTCGCCATCGGTCGTGCATGGCGAGTGAGGGCGTCGGACAGTTGTGGCACGGACGACACGTCGAGTGCGCCATCGAGCACCAACACCGTTTGCCCACTGATCTCCCGGGTGCTCACGCGCAGACTCACGATCTCAACCTAGTGGTGGCTCGAGCAACAAGGTGAGTTCCGATTCGACCGTGACATCGGGGAAGAAGCGCCCGATCACGGGCACGTCGGTGGCGACCGTGTGCCGAACCCGCACGGTGACGAACTCCTCTTCCTCTTCGACCATCACGGACGTGCGACCGCCCGGGAAGTCACCGACCAGTCGTCGCGCCGTGCTGGCCGGCGACGGGGAGACACTGGCGGCTCGTGCCGCGTTCCAGGTGATGCTCTCGACTCGGGCCCGTTCCGTGAGAACGATGGCCACCTGTACCACGGTCAGGACGAGCAACACCACCAGGGGGAGGGTGAGCACGAACTCGAGCGCGGCTTGACCCCGATCGCGAGTGACGGACTCAGGGCAACTTCGAGGTGATGCCATCGATGACGCCGTCAAAGAGCGAGCCGATCTTTCCGGCTCCTCCTCCGCCGGTGGCCCACGCGATGACCAGCAAGGCGATCAAACCGGCAGCCAGCATCACGAGGGCGTACTCCGAGGTGGCTTGCCCGACGTCACGGGGGTCGGTGGTTTCGTTTTTTGACTCCATGTTCCTTCTCTCTTCAGGTGGTGATTCGGATGTGTCGCAGGGTGGCGGCGATCACGGGCACAATGACCAACACCACGAACGACGGGAGAGTGCAGGCGACCAAGGGAACGGCCAGCTGCACGGGAAGTCGTCGGGCCGATGACTCGGCCAGACGACGACGATGATGGCGAGCCGCGATGCCCAAGTGGAACGTGATCTGGTCGAGGGGGACGCCGAGCCGATCTCCGTCGGCGAGGATCTCGGCGAGTGGGCGGGCGATGTCGCCCAGGGTTCGGGGGATCTCCTCGAGGGCGAGACCGAAACGTCGACCCTCGTCGACCACCGCGATCACCGCTTCGAACGCCCCGCGCACCGAGAGCGGCGCATGACGGGCCAGGAGTTCGATGGCGAGAATGGGTGTGTGCCCGGCGCGCAGGGCCGCCAGCAAGAGATCCACGGCGTCGGGCCAGTCTTCGGCGATCGTGCGCCGACGCCGGTCGCGCAACGAACGGCGTCGACGCACCAGTCCGACGATCGACAACATGACGACGAGGACGATCATCATGGTCGTTCCACCAACATCCGGGTCCAACGTCGCCCTATCAGGTTCAACGTGGCTCCGACCACGAGACAGGTCCAACCGAGAGGTGTCGCGATCAGGGTGTGGCGGACCTCGGGATCGTCCACGAGCACGTACCCGCCGCAGACGACAGGAAGCCACGTGATCAGGCGGGTGGAGGCCATCGCGGTGGCGGCCTGGGCGCGACGTTCGGCGCGCCCATGTGCTCGATCGTCGAGGGTGTCGACCAAGGAGTCGATGGTGCGAGCGATGTCACCTCCGGACGATGCCGAAATGGACAGAACGTGAAGGCTCATCATCACGTCGCGATCCGACTCGTGGTCGAGGACGCGATGACAGGCCTCGTTCAGTGGTACACCCGACGAGGTCAAGCGTGCGAGTCGTCGGGTGACATCGGTCGGGTGGTGAGTGGTGCTGGACAGTAAGGCGGCCGAGAGCGTGTGCGACGAACGCAGGCATCGTGCGATGTGGGCCAGGGCGTCGCGGAGTTGCTCGTTGCCCACCGGTTCACTCGGATGGCGTCGATGTCGCGCGATGCGATCACGCCACGGCACGATGCACCATGTCGATGACCCGACGGTCGGAGTGGTGAACGTGCGCGATGTGGTCGATCGTGCGCCGACCATCGTCGGACCGAGCGAGGTGCACGATGGTTCCGATGGCCGACGACACGGTGCGCCGGATGTCCTCGGCTTTCCAGGACGGTGCCGCTCGTGAGACCAACAAATCGAGCCGTTCGAGGCCGTCGGTGGCGGAGTTGGCATGAACGGTCGACATCGATCCGATGTGCCCGGTGTTCATCGCGTGGACGAGCGTCAGCGCCTCGGGCCCGCGGACCTCTCCGACGATGATTCGGTCGGGTCGTAAGCGCAGGGATGCCCGCAACAGGTCGTGCAGTTCGATCGCCCCCCGACCCTCGGCACTGGGTGGACGGGCCTCGAGACGCACGACGTTGGGAAGATGAACGGGCAGTTCATGGGTGTCCTCGATGACGACGATGCGCTCGTTGGGGGCCACACGCTCGAGAATGCTGGCGATGAGGGAGGTTTTGCCCGAGCCGGTGGCTCCGGTGATCAGCAGGTTGCCCCGCGGTCGAAGGACCAGGTCGATGGCGGCAGGGGAGTCGGAGAACGTTTCGAGAGGATGAGTGTCGTCGCGGAACAATCGAAACGCCGCACACGCGCCTGCCACCGCGACGGGTGGGATGACGGCACAGACGCGGGTTCCGTCATTCAGACGAGCGTCGACGATGGGCGAGAGTCGATCGAGACGACGACCGAGCGGAGCGAGAATGCGCTCCAGGTGGGATTCCAGTGAACCGACGGGGAGATCCTGCGAGCGATGCAGGCACCCTTGTCGCTCGTACCAGACCTCCACACCGTTGTTCACGAGAATGTCGGTGACCAACGGGTCGGCCGCGAGCTCGCGCAGTGAATCGGGAAGTGTCGTCACGACGTTGCGCGGGTGGATTCACCGAGCACTTCCCGTAGTGGGCTGGCCAGGGAATCGGGGATTCGCCCGTGAAGAATGCCGGCATCGACGCGTCGAGCGATCATGGGATGCACCTTCACGACCGCGGCCACGGGTAGCCCGAGCACCGACTCCACGTCGCGGGGTCGCAGGGCTCGCTGGTCCTCGTCGACCACGATGACGGAGTCGGCGATGTCTCCGAGTGTCACCGCGCGACGCAAGGTGAGATAGCACGGTCGTGCGATCAACAACACGCGGTCGGCGGCCTCGAGGAGAACGGACGGAGAGACGACGGAACCGAGGTCGACGATGACGTTGGTCGCCGCGCGCGAGATCTGGATGAGTTGGCGGGTCAGCTCGCCCCAGGTCGCGGACTCCGAATGTGGGAGGCGGGCATCACCCGTGGGCACGATGCGCAGGTTGTCGTCGACGTCGATGGCGGTGCCGACCAGGGAATCACCGTGTGGTGTCTGCAACCAATCGGCCAGTCCGGCCACCGGGGTGACGGAACCGAAGATCGCCGGCTGGTCGCCGGCCAAGTCGACGAGAAGGGTGGAGGTGGTGCGAGACGAGAGGGAGGCGAGAGCGGCAGCCACGACGGACGTGCCCGCGCCACCTTTGACCGAGCGACAGATGACGAGCATGGATACCCCTGACGAGAGTGGAGGGCAGGGGAAGTGAGCCGAACACGGCGGCCCTGTGTGGGCGAGCCGGATCGCGATGCGGTGAAACTCAGGCGGACTGGAGCTTCTTCACGGCGGCCGCGACGAGGGCCACCAGTGCGACGAGCATGATGAGGCGCTTCATGTGGTCAAGGATAGCCCCGCACTGGTGGGCGACTACCCTGCGGAGCGGAGGTGTCCGGGTACCTGGTGGGCTCCGCCGCCTTCAAAGCGGTTGGGACGAGTGAACCTCGTCCGGCGGGTTCGATTCCCGTCCACCTCCGCCACGCGCCGAGGAGTCGACCCGGAGACTCGGTCGGCGCACGAGTCTTTCGGTAGTCGTTCTGGTTGACCTTGGCTAATGACGGACGGCGTCGAACGCGGCGCTCACCAACGAGGTGCCGCGATGGTCGCCGACGAGTCCGGCGAGCATGTTGTTCATCACGAACACCACCGTGAGACCGAGATCGAGATCGTTCACGACGCTCGATCCTCCCCAGCCTCCCCAGTAGCAGACGCGACGATCGAGAGGAAGATGGGGCACCGACTCGTTCGGGAGCGCGTAGCCGATGCCGAACTTCACCGGCACCATCAACACCGGATCCGGTCCGTCGGCTTGCACACGGAAGATGTTGTCGATGGTGGTGGGCGACAGGAGACGACGACCCTTCACGACACCACCGTTGCTGATGGCGCTCTGGGCCCACGCCAACGATCGAGCGTTGCCGTGTCCGTTGGCGGCACCGATGTCGGCGCGACGCCATTCGTCGGTCCATGATTCCTCGGCACCGGGAGCTGGTCCGGTGAACGTTTTCACCACGATCGAGTTGGGGTCGAGCGTGGTCATGTCGATCGGGATGGGCGGGGGAGGAATCACGTTCGACACCCGCGAGAAATGGCGCGGATCGAGACCGATGTGGAAATCGAGATCGAGTGGTTCGGCCACTTCGGTGCGGAAGAACTCACCCAACTTCTGACCCGACACGCGGCGAATCACCTCACCGACGAGATGACCTTGGTTGAGCGCGTGATAGCCCGAATGCGCCCCGGGTTCCCACCACGGCGCCTGGGCGGCCAGTTTCGCGGTCGACTTTTCCCAGTCGTACAGGTCTGCGACGGCGATGGGCTGGTCCCAACCCGACACCCCCGAGGTGTGCGAGAGCAAGTGGCGCACCAGAACACCTTCTTTGCCGTTCTGGGCGAATTCGGGCCAGTAGGTGGCCACGGGTGCGTCGAGGTCCAACA
>SYCH01000233.1 GCA_005787025.1 Actinomycetota bacterium
GCTCACCGAACAGGTAGGTCTCGGTCTCCTCGGCGAACGAGGTCTCGATGACACCCGCGCGTGCTCCGCCGATGGCCGAGGCGTAACTGAGCGCCAGTTCCTTGGCACCACCGGTGGCATCCTGATGCACGGCGATGAGCGCCGGCACTCCGCCACCCTCGGTGTACGTACGACGCACCAGATGGCCCGGACCCTTGGGCGCGATCATGATCACGTCGACGGTCTTGGGCGGACGAACGCGCTTGAAGCGGATGTTGAAGCCGTGCGCGAACGCCAGGGCCTTGCCCTTCTTCATGTGCGGTTTGATGAACTCTTCGTAGGTCGCCTTCTGCTCGGTGTCGGGCATGGTGAGCATGATCACGTTGGCCCACTTGGCGGCCTCGGCGATGCCCATCACGGTGAGACCGGCAGCCTGAGCCTTGGCCGCGGACTTGCTGCCCTCGCGCAGACCGACGACCACCTGCACGCCCGACTCCTTCAGGTTCAGCGCGTGCGCGTGTCCCTGCGAGCCGTAGCCGATGATCGCAACCTTGCGGCTCTTGATGATGGAGACGTCGCAGTCACCGTCGTAGTACATCTTTGCTGCCATTGGTCAACTTGCCTTTCCGTGTTTGACGGCCTTGAGGCGCGCCTCTTTGTCGAGCTTCGGAAGGGCCACTCGACCCGTCCGTTGGAGTTCCACGATGCCGTAGCCGCGCAGAAGTTCCTCGAAGTCGTCGATTTTGTCGGGACTTCCGTCCAAAGACACCGTGATGGCCTCGACTCCGACCGCCAGGATCTTGCCCTCGAAGATGTTCGTGAGCTCCACCACCTGCGCACGGTCCTCGGCCGGCACCCGAACCGTGGCCATGAGCAGCTCGCGCTCCACCGAACGTCGGGGGTCCAGTTCGCTGATCTTCACCACGTCGACCAACTTGAACAACTGCTTGACGACCTGTTCGAGCGGCGCCGACTCGACGTCGACGACGATGGTGATGCGGCTGAGCATGGGATCCTCGGTGGGGGCCACCGCCAGACTGAAGATGTTGTAACCACGGCGGGCGAACAGACCCGACACGCGAGCCAACACGCCGGGGCGGTTCTGCACCAGCACCGACAAGATGTGGTGCGCCGGATGACTCGAAGCGTACGAATTGGTGCTCATCGCAGGAACTCCCGTCGGTTGTTCTGGTCGGGGTGCAACAACACGTCGTCGTTGCTGAAGCCGGCCGGAACCATGGGGAACACCTTCTCGCCGGCGTCCACACGGAATTCGACCACGACCGACCGGTCGTCGATGCTGTTGGCCTTCTCGATGGCGGGCTGAACTTCCTCGGGGCTCTCGACGCGAATGCCGATGCAACCCATGGATTCGGCCCACTTCACGAAGTCGGGCAACTCGGGCGAGAGGTACACCTCGCTGTAGCGCTCCTCGTAGAACATCTCCTGCCACTGACGAACCATGCCGAGGTAGGAGTTGTTCAAGATGGCGACCTTGATCGGGATGCGCTCGACGCTGGCGGTGACCAACTCTTGCGCCGTCATCTGGAAGCAGCCGTCACCGTCGACGGCCCACACGGTGCGATCGGGACGACCGACCTTGGCGCCGATGGCGGCGGGAACCGAGAAGCCCATCGTGCCGAGACCACCCGAGTTCACCCACGTGTACGGCTCGTTGAACTTCCAGTACTGCGACGACCACATCTGGTGCTGGCCGACACCGGAGCACAAGATGGTCCCTTCGGGCGCACCATCGCGCAATTGCTCGAGGCAGTACTGCGGCTTGAGCGCCTCACCGGGTTCATTGGTCGGGTAATACAGCGGGAACTGCTCGCGCCAGCCGCTGACCCGGCTCTTCCACGCCGAGATGTCCTGTTGCTTCTCGCCGCCGTTCAACAGGTCCTTGATGGCCTTGATGATCTCCTCGATGACGAGGCGGCAGTCGCCGACGATCGGCACGTCGGGACGACGCACCTTGCCCTGCTCGGCCGGGTCGATGTCGACATGGATGATCTTGGCGTCGGGCGCGAAGGTGGCGACCTTGCCGGTGATGCGGTCGTCGAAACGCGCGCCGAGTGTGATGAGCAGATCGCTCTTCTGCATGGCGGTGATGGCCGTGGCATTGCCGTGCATGCCGGGCATGCCCAGACACAGGGGATGATCGTCGGGGAATGCACCGCGCGCCATGAGTGTGGTGACCACCGGCGTGTCGATGAGCTCGGCGAGTTCGCGCAACGCGTCGGCCGCGCGCGCCTTCAGGATTCCGCCACCCGCGTAGAGGATGGGCTGCTTGGCGTCGAGGATCATGCGCGCAGCTTCCTTGATCATGCGCGGGTGACCCTTGCTCACGGGCTTGTAACCCGGAAGGCTGTCGAGAACCTCTTTGTCGGAAGGCCAATGCCACGTCATGGAGTTCTGCAGAACGTCCTTGGGGAGGTCCAAGAGAACCGGACCGGGGCGACCGGTGGTGGCGATGTGGAACGCCTGACGCACCATCAACGGAATGTCGTCGGCCGACATGATGAGTTCGTTGTGCTTGGTGACACTGCGGGTGATGCCGACGGTGTCACATTCCTGGAAGGCATCGGTACCGATGGCCGTGGTGGGTACCTGACCGGTGATGCAGATCATGGGGATGGAGTCCATGAACGCGTCGCACAAGGGGGTGACCATGTTGGTGGCCGCCGGGCCGGAGGTGACCATGGCGACGCCGGGCCGACCGGTGACGTGCGCGTACCCCTCGGCCATGTGTCCGGCGCCTTGCTCGTGACGCACGAGGATGTGACGGATCGGGCTGTCGAGCAGGGGGTCGTAGGCGGGCAGGATGCAGCCGCCGGGCAACCCGAAGATGGTGTCGACGTTCTCCAGCTCCAGAGCCCTGATGAGGGCCTGTGCACCGGTGATCTTCTGTGTCATGTCGGTTCCTGTGTCGTGTGTGCCGACCTGGCGGCCGGACGTGGATCTGATTGGTTCTTCCGACGGTGTCGAACCCCGAAAACGAAACAGCCCCCCGTTCGGGAGGCCGTGCGACGCGTTCGAGGATACGAACGCGTCAGAGGATTACTACGAGCGCGAACGACAGGACCGAGGTCTCGGAGATGCGGTTCGCGTTCATCGCCACAAAGTGTGCCAGCGGGGCGGGGACTTTACAACCCGCCCGGGACCGGGATTTCGGGACCAATCAGCCCGGGAAAGCGCCCTGCAGCCGGGCCGCGGTGAGCGTGTTCTCCAGCAGACAGGCGATGGTCATCGGACCGGTGCCGCCGGGCATGGGCGTGATGTGTCCGGCCACCGCCTGCACCACCTCGAAGTCCACGTCGCCGACGATCCCGGCTTCGGTGCGCGAGATGCCGACGTCGATGACCGCGGCGCCCGGTTTCACGTGCGCGGCCGTGATCAAACCAGGCTGGCCCACCGCACCGACCACGATGTCGGCGTCACGACACACATCGACCAGATCCGCCGTTCGGCTGTGCGCGATGGTCACGGTGGCATCCACGCCCTTGCGAGCCAACAGTAGAGAGAGCGGTAGCCCCACCAACGTGGAACGACCGATCACCACCGCTCGTCGGCCGCGCGTGGCAACCGCATGACGCTCGAGCAACCGCATCACACCCAGCGGGGTGCATCCCACCAAGCCGGGCAATCCACGAACCAAACGTCCCATCGACTCGCTCGTCAAACCATCCACGTCCTTGTTCGCGGGGATCAATCGCAGCACCGCTTCTTCGTCGTAACCCGCGGGCAACGGACTCTGCACCAAGATGCCGTGCACGTTCGGATCCGCCGCCAGAACCGACACGACATGTTCGACTCGCGCCTGACCCGCATCGGCGGGCAACACCTCGTTGCGACTCACCATGCCGGCCTTGGCGGCCTGCACGTGCTTGTTGCGCACGTACCGTTGGCTCGGCCCGTCGTCGCCGACGAGCACCGTGGCCAGACACACGGCTGGCGATCCTGCCGCCACGATGGCGGCCGCCAATTCGGCGACGATTTCGTCACGCAAGCGATTGCCGTCCATCAAAATCGCCCCCCCGGGGGTGCGAGTGAACCCGTTCGGGTCGGTCGAGGCGGGTTGGTTCGTCACGGTGGTGATGCTACGGCGACCTCCGTGCGCCTAGCCTTACCCCATGACCACTCCCCCGTCACCCACTGTCGCGCCGGCCACGGGCCGCCTCGGAGTGCTCACCGTCGGCCTCGGCGCCGTCGCCTCCACCCTCATCGCCGGCGTCGAACTCTCCAAGCGGGGTCTCGGCTCCCCCATCGGGTCGCTCACCCAGATGGGCACCATCCGACTCGGTAAGCGCACCGAGGATCGTTCACCGCTCATCAAGGACTTCGTTCCCCTGGCCGCCCTCGACGACATCGTTTGGGGTGCCTGGGACGTCTTCCCCGACGACGCCTACGTGTCGGCCAGCCGCGCCGGGGTGCTCGAGAGCGGCAAGCACATCGAGTCCATCAGCGACGCTCTGCGCGAGGTGCGCCCCATGCAGGCCGCCTTCGAGCGCAAGTACGCCCGCAACCTCGATGGCGAGCACGTGAAGCCCACCACCAGCAAGCGGGCCATGCTGAACGCCATTCGCGAGGACATCAACCGCTTCAAGGAAGAGAAGCAATGCGATCGTCTTGTCATGATCTGGTGCGCCAGCACCGAGATCTTCATCGAGCCGGGTCGGGCCCACATGGACCTGGAGTCGTTCGAGAAGGCCATCGACGCCAACGACGAGACCGTCTCACCCGCTCAGCTCTACGCCTACGCCGCGTTGCTCGAAGGTGTCCCCTTCGCCAACGGCGCGCCGAACCTGGCCGTCGACGCACCGGTGTTGCGTCAGTTGGCGACCGACCGCAACGTCGCGATCAGCGGCAAGGACTTCAAGACCGGCCAGACCCTCATGAAGACCGTTCTGGCCCCCATGTTGAAGGCCCGCATGCTCGGATTGTCGGGTTGGTACAGCACCAACATCCTCGGCAACCGTGACGGTGAGGTGCTCGACGCCCCCGAGAACTTCAAGACCAAGGAAGAGTCCAAGTTGGGCGTGCTCGAGGACATCTTGCAGCCCTCCAAGTACCCCGAGTTGTACGGCAACGTCTTCCACAAGGTGTCGATCAACTATTACCCGCCCCGCGGCGATGCCAAGGAGGGCTGGGACAACATCGACATCACCGGCTGGTTGGGTTATCCCATGCAGATCAAGGTGAACTTCCTCTGCCGCGACTCCATCCTCGCCGCACCGCTGGCCCTCGACCTGATCCTGTTCAGCGACCTGGCCGCGCGCGCCGGCATGGGTGGCATCCAGGAGTGGCTGAGCTTCTATTACAAGAGCCCGCAAGTGGCGCCCGGCCTGTACCCCGAGCACGACCTGTTCATTCAGTTGACGAAGTTGAAGAACACCTTGCGCTGGATGATGGGCGAGGACGTCATCACCCACCTCGGCCGCGAGTACTACGAAGAAATGTGAGTCGGCCGTGGCTCCACGGCGCTGGAACCCGTCCTCGTGGGTGAGCCTGTCGCCGAACGGCATCGGGCACACCAAACCGAATCACCTGGCCGAGATGACCAGGGTCGCGGTCAACGTTCGGCGCACCCCGAAGAAGGCCTGGAAGATCCTGAGCGAGGGCGTGTGCGACGGTTGCGCGCTCGGGGTCGCTGGTCTTCACGACTGGACCCTCGACGGCATCCACCTGTGCACCACGCGCCTGAAATTGCTGGAGGTGAACTGCGCTGCGCCGTTCGACCACAGCGTGCTGTCCGACGTGTCGTGGCTCACCAAGCGAACCGGCACCGAGCTGCGCGAGATGGGTCGTCTCGCGCATCCGATGCGGCGGCGACGGGGCGAGAAGGGTTTCCGACGCATCGAGTGGGACGAGGCCCTCGATGCCATCACCTCGACCATCAAGGTGGCCGGCGGTGACCGCACTGCCATTTATCTGACCAGTCGCGGACTCACCAACGAGGCGTACTACGTCGCCGGAAAAGCGGCCCGCGCCATGGGTGTGGCCAACATCGACTCCGCCGCACGCACGTGCCATGCCCCCTCCACCGTGGGCCTGAAGGCCACCATCGGCGTGGCCGCCAGCACGTGCAGCCTGCAGGACGTGCTGGAAACCGACCTCGTGGTGTTGTGGGGCGCGAACGTGGCGAACAACCAACCGGTCTTCACCAAGTA
>SYCH01000234.1 GCA_005787025.1 Actinomycetota bacterium
ATGTCGTGGAACGTGGACTTCAAGGCCTGGAACGTCGCCGGCCAGGTGCCCTCGGGATGCGGGAAGTCCGTGCCCCACAGCATGTTGTCGATTCCGATCTCGTAGCGCATGCCCAACTCGCGACGCTTCACGTTGGCCAGACCGGTGAAGCAGTTGCGGTCCACGATCTCACTCGGGAGCATCTCCACCTTGCCGGCGAAGGCGCCCTTGCCCAGTTTCTCGGCACCTTTCTGACCCATCCACAGACGGTCCCACGACCACAACAACTGCGGCAACCACCAGCAACCACCCTCGGTGGCACAGAACTTCAATCCGGGGAACCGCGTGAAGACTCCCGACCACAACATGAACCACATCGGGCGCGCCGGGAACCAGGTCACCTCGGTCACGTAGATGCCGAGGTTGTCTCCGTATTGATCGCGCTCGGCCGAACCCGAGTGGGTCACGATCGGCATGTTGTATTCCTCGCAACGTGCCCACACCGGGTCGTACCGACGATCGTGATACGGGGTCTGGTTGCACCAACGCGCGGGAATCATGACCGCACCGAGGCCGTGTTCCTTGGCCCAATCGATCTCGGCCAGAACGTCGTCGAGGTCGCCCGTGATCGGAACCAGCGCCACACCGCAGCGACGGTTCGGGCTGGTCGCCACCAACTCGGCCAACCAGCGATTGTGGGCCTTGGAACCCGCCAGGCCGAGCTCGGGGTCGAGGTCTCCCGACAAACCCAAGCCGGCACCGAAGGGAACCGCGGTGCGGCTCTCGACCGCATCGGCGTCGGGGTACACCACTTCGGCGGCCACACCGTCGGCGTCCAGAGTCAGATCACGACGGTCGGCGTCCCAGCCACCCGCCAGTTCCTCTTCGTGTTCGTCGAACCACTGTTGGGCGAACTTGGAATCGCGCACACCCAATTTCGTCGACGCTTCGATGAGCGCCGCCTGTTCGGCGAGGAAGTCGTCGAGTTGGGGCCAGTACTTCTTCTCCAGGTAGGTACGGTACTTCCCCGTGGGAAGCCCGGCATGGCTGTCGGCGGCGATGATCATGTACGGATCGTTCACGCTGCCGTGATCGACGGTGGACGTCGTCTGGTCCGGGCGGCTCTCGGTGGCGGTCATGGTGTGCTCCTTGTGTCGTGAGTGGTTGGGTTGGGGGCGTCAGCCCGGCACCTGTCGAAGGTATGAAGGGTTCACGCGCGAGCGCATGGATTCGTAGCGGAGTCGCATCGATTCGTCGCCTCGGTCGCTGGCGGGCATCATCCAGAAACGGTTGGCGCGAATGCCCTCCACGACCACGCCGGCCACTTCCTCGACCGCCGTGTAGGCGATCTCGCGACCGGCCGCCTTCATCTGGGCCTCCAATTGCTCGACGGTCGTGTAGGGCGTCTTGCGGGGGCGTTGCTTGGCGAACTCTTCCGTGCGCGAACGCCACGATTCGAAGAGCCCCGTGCGCAGGATGTTCGGACCGGGGAAGAGCACCGAGACGCCGATTCGGGACTCGACCTCCTGCAGTTGCGCGTAGAGGCATTCGGACACCGTGACGACGGCCGCCTTGGTCGCCGCGTACTGCGGGGTTCCCGACAGCGGCGACACTCCGCCGTTGCCCGACGACGTGTTCACGACGTGCGCCGGCTCACCGTGTTCCAGCATGGCGGGCACGAACGAATTGATGCCATGCACGACACCCATCACGTTCACCGCGATGGCCCACTTCCAGTCGTTCAGTTCGTGCTCCCACATACGGCCTTCGGCACCGGCGCCGATGCCCGCGTTGTTGCACACCACGTGCACGGAGCCGTAGGTGCTCAACGTGAAGTCACGCAGTGCGTTCACCGATTCCTGGTTGGTCACGTCGGTGACGAAGCCACTGATCTCCAGCCCTCGATCACGACAGTCGGCGACCGTGGTCTCGAGCAGTTCGGCCTGCACGTCGGCCAACACCACCTTCATGCCTTCGGCGGCGAACCGCTCACCCATGGCCCGGCCCAATCCGCCGCCACCACCGGTGACGACGGCCACTCGCCCGCTCAGATTCTCCATGACCAATCCGTCACGCGTCCGCGGTGAATCCGACGAAGGCCGGACAACGTTCCGCGTCCTTGGGCACGTCACCCTTCAGCAACGGCGTGGCCACGTCGCTGACACGGGGTCCGATCTTGGCCGCGATGGGGGCCAACTTCTTCAGGTCGAACCCGTACACGTCGGCGGCCGTGGTGCCGAGCATCTGCTCGATCTCCGAACGCTCGCAACCGGAGAAGGCCGCCCGCAACGCCGACGTGCTGTAGGGGAAACTGGCCTCTTTGTGGGGATAATCGCTGCCCCACATGATGCTGTCGACGCCGACCTTGTGCCGTGACGGAACCTCGTGCGCCCGCATGAAACTGGAACCCGTGTAGCACTGGCGCGCCCAGTATTCGCTCGGTTGCAACGGCAACTTCGCCATCACCGGCTCGCCCCAGATGTGTTCCTGCGAGCCCACCGCGTGACGCATGCGATCGAAGAAGTAGTCGAGGCGCATCAGTTCGCCGGGCACCCATTCGGTGCCTTGCTCGGTGAAGATGCACTTCATCTCGGGGTGCCGTTCCATCGCACCCGACACGATGAGGTGCGTCAGCGCGCGATGCGACCACCACGTGATCTCGAGCAGGAAGATCACCGGCGACTCCACCGCGTCGGTCATGGCCGGGCTGGCACTGCCCCCGTGATGATTCACCGGCATGGAGAACTTCTCGCAGGCTTCCCACAACGGTCCGTAGTAATCGATGTCGTACAGCTCCGGCAGACCCACGCCCGGGGGCACGCCAGGCAACAGGATTCCACCAGTCAATCCGGCCTTTTTGGCCCACTCGATTTCCTCGACCGACGCGTCGATGTCGTACAGATTGATCTGACAGATCCCCGCGCGACGCCCCGACGCCTTCCCACAGAAATCCGCGAGCCAGCGGTTGTGCGCCTGCAATCCGGCCCAGCGGCGGTTGGCGTCTCCGATGTTGGCCGCCGGAGGTTGATAGGTGAGCGAACTCTTGGGGTAAAAGGGCGGAATCGTGTTCGGATAGATCACCTCGGCCACGATGCCGTCGGCCTCCATGTCGGCGAGTCGACGGTCCGAGTCCCAATTGCGACCACCGTCGGGGCCCTTCAGATCTTCGTACGGGATCTCGTACGTCTCCACCCAGGCATCGAACTCGCTCCGGTACTTTTCGGCCAGGAACGGGCGATAGTCGGTGAGGTCTCCGCCCGCATGACAGTCGGCCGAAATCACCGTGTACCGCTCGTCGTGACCCCGAATGGACTCCGCATTCACGGACGTCGATTCCATGAATTCCCCCTGTCGGCTCGAACACGGACTCCCCCGAGTCCACGATCATCCCAGTCTTGCCGGTCGACGACCAAAAAAGCGAGTACTCCTTACTAATAGAGAACGTCTTCCAGTGCGATACGAAAAATTTTTGTGTGACACTATTAGGGCCGTATGGCCGTCCAGTCGCTCCAAACCGTGGAAAACGCCATGAGCGTTCTGGAAACGGTGTCCCAGCATCAGCCCATCGGGGTATCCGCTCTGGCGCGGCTGCTGGACATGGACAAGAACACCGTTCAGCGAATCCTGGTCACGTTGGGACGAGATGGCTGGCTGGTCCAAGACGGCCCCAAGGGGTCATGGACCCTGTCGGCCAAAATTTTATCGCTGTCGTCGAAGGTGTCGGGGGTGATGCTCGAACGGTCACGTCCATTCCTGAGCGCACTCCTGTCGGCCACCAAGGAGTCGGTCACCCTCTGGAAGCTGGACGGGCCCCATGAGAGCCGGGTAACCACCCTGATCGAGATCATCGAGAGTCCGCAGGCCTTACGTATCTCCATCCCCACGGGCACAACCTTCGACCTGAACACCCCACCCGGCTCGCATTTCGACGTGCAGTCGTTCCTGGAACGATTCCCGAACGGCCGCACGGCGTGGGGAACCCCTTACCTAGATCACGCCCCTCGATACTTCGCTCATGACCGCTCGTACCCCATGGCCATGAGCATCGGCAGCGTGATCTTCGACGGTCCCGGTTCTCCGATCGGCAGCATCGCCGTGATCGGCCCCAAGACCCGTATCACCGAGGACAAGCAGCAGCACATCGGTGAGGAGATCGCCAACGCGGCCCGGATCATCAGCGGTTTTTGA
>SYCH01000235.1 GCA_005787025.1 Actinomycetota bacterium
CACGACGGTGAGTTCACCAACCTTCTCGGTTATCCGCCTTCGACCGACCGCATCACCAGCGCCCGCCGACTCGCGACCGACACCAACTGCGTGTGCCTGTTGAAGGGCACGACCACGGTGGTGGCCGAACCATCCGGACAGGTGCTCATCGTCTCGAACGGCGATCAGCGTCTCGCCACCGCCGGGACCGGCGATGTGCTGGCGGGGATCATCGGCGCCCTGCTCGCTCAGGGGATGCACCCCTTCCGCGCCGCGGCCAGCGGAGCTTTCCTGCACGCCCGCGCCGCCTCGTTGTTCGCCGCCGCCGAGGGCATGGTGGCATCCGACCTGTTGGACCTCTTGCCCCGGGCCATCACCGAAGTGCGGATGACATGAGCGGTCGTGTCTCCCGCGTCGTCGTCGATCTCGACGCGATTCGCCACAACGTCCGGCGACTGATCGAGACCTCCTCCCCGGCTCGGGTGATGGTGGTGGTGAAGGCGAACGGATACGGCCACGGAGCCGTGAGGGTGGCCGAGGCGGCTCTCGAAGCCGGTGCGCACGGGCTGTGTGTGGCGCTCGTGCAAGAAGGCGTGGAACTGCGTCGCGCGGGAATCGAGGCACCGATCCTCGTGTTGTCCGAGCAACCGCGCGATCAGGTGGGCGAACTGGTGGCCCACGGCCTCATCGCCACCGCGTACACGGTGGCCTTCATCGACGCCTTGGCCGACGAAGCGCGACGCCGTGACGTGGTGGGTCAGGAGGTCCATCTGAAAGTGGACACCGGAATGAACCGGGTCGGCGCGCGGCCCGACGCGGTCGTCGAATTGGGTGGTCGGGTGCTCGCTCGCTCGCCACAACTGTCGCTCGGAGGGGTGTTCACCCATCTCGCATGCGCCGACGACGTGTCGTCGCCCGTTACCGCCGAACAGATTCGACGTTTCGATGTCGTCATCGACGATCTGCGTCGTGCCGGCGTGGATCCGGGTTGGTTGCACCTCGCCAACTCGGCCGGGGCCATCGCGCACCCGGACGCACGCCGGGACATGGTGCGTGTCGGCATCGCCATGTACGGCATCGCCCCCGACCCTTCGATGGACGTGATGTGCGCGATGCTTCGTCCGGCTCTCGGTTTGGTGTCCCGGGTGTCGTTCGTCAAGACGGTGAACGCCGGCGAATCGATCTCGTACGGACATCGACATCGTTTCGACCGAACCACGAACGTGGCCACGGTTCCCATCGGTTACGCCGATGGCGTTCCGCGTCGTCTGTCGTCGGTCGGGGGAGAGGTGTTGATCGGCGGTCGTCGTCGCCCGGTCGTCGGTGTGATCACCATGGATCAACTGATGGTCGACATGGGTGACGAGCGATGCGCGATCGGTGACGAGGTGGTGTTGATCGGCCGTCAGGCCGACGAGGTCGTCACCGCGAACGACTGGGGTACCGCGTTGGGCACGATCGGGTACGAGATCGTGTGCGCGATGTCGGCGCGATTACCGCGTGACTACTCGGACGAGACGCCGAGCGATTCTCAGTAGCCGCAGAGCTCGAGTTGGTTGTCGCGCAGAGCCTTGCGCATGTCGACCGGCCCGAGGTCGAGGAAATCGCCCACCCATTTGCCCGGCGTGGACAGTCCCTCGGGATGCGGCCAGTCGGAGCCCAGCAGGATGCGATCGGCACCGTGCACGTCGCGCAGGTGACTGATGTTGTCCTCGTAGAACGGGGCCACCCACACGTGTTCGCGGAACGACTCGTTGGGATTGCGCTTGAACAATTGCGGGGTCTTGCCGAAGGCGACCCGCAAGCGACGGTGCAATTCGGGCACCCATGCCGAGCCGAGTTCGAGCGTGGCCACCTTCAACTTCGGGTGGCGATCGAACAAACCGTGACAGATCATGGCGGCCATCATGTCGAAGATCGGTCGCTCGGTGCCCACGGCCAGCACCTCGGTCAGCGGTGACGACTTCATGCCCATGTACTTGGTCGGCTCGCCCCAGTCACCGAGATACTTGTTGTATCCGGCGTCGCCGGCGTGAATGGCCACGATGATGCCGGCCTCGGCGACCTTGGCCCAGATGCGATCGAAGCGAACATCAGCCGGTGACGGCGGACGACCGTACGGGTGGCCCACCGGGCCGGCGCGCATGATGATCATCTTGGTGCCGATCTCCATGACGCGGTCGAGTTCCTTCTCGGCCAGGTCGGCGTCCATCAGCGAGATCATCGGACCGGTGAGAATGCGACCGTCACGGTCGTAACCCCAGTCGTCCTGCAACCACTTGTTGTACGCGGTGAAGACCGCCATGCCCGACTCAGGATCTTCCTGCAGCATCTCTTCGATGCCCAGTCCGAGGCTGGGAATCAGCCACGTCAGTTGCACGCCCTGCTCGTCCAGTCGCGCGATGCGAGCCTCGCGGTTCTGGTATTCGGGCTGGATGGGCTGCATGGTGATCATGTCGCGCAGTTCCATGCCGCTGTGATTCTCGGCGCGGAAGTAGGTCTCGAGGGTGCCCGGAGCGCCGACCGGGTTGTAGGTGGGGTTCGGAACGACGGTGAGTTGCTTGGCGTTGATCATCACCGAGGTGCGACCCTCGACGTCGATCCACTTCACGACGTTCTTGTGCTTCTTGTCGAGATGACGGGTGAGGCAATCCTTGGCCTCGTAATAGTGCTGGTCGGCGTCGCAGAGCGCGTAGTCGATGTCGGCGTCGGCGGGGCGCAGCGGGGATTCAAGAGCGGTCATGGTTCCTCCTCGGACGACTTGACACTACCGTCAATTCTGCGCCGTGTCTATGCGGAGATTCCGGAGCATCCGTCCGCTCGGGTACCGTCGGGGCATGTCGAAAGCCCTGGAACGGTTACGAGCGACGGTGGACCCGGCCCACACGGTGGTCATCACCAACGAGTTGCAAAAGGGCATCGTGGGCGACGAGGCCATCCTGGCCGCGTTGCCGGTGGCGGTTCGCGAGGCGGGCATCCTGCCCGTGGCCGGCCGAGTCTGTGCCGCCGCTCGGGCCCGGGGCGTCCGCGTCCTTCACGCCGTCGTCGAGGAACGCTTCGACGGGGCCGGTCAGTCCCTGAACTGTCGCATCTTCGCTCTCGGGGCCAAGCGTCGCGCCGAGGTCGGGTACGGCCCGATCGACGCCGGTCGACCCGGAGCCGAGATCGTGGACGAGCTCGACGTTCAGCCGGTCGACATCAAGATGAGTCGTATCCACGGCATGACCGCGTTCACCGGCACCGAACTGGATGCCGTGGTGCGCAATCTCGGCGGTCGCACGGTGGTGATCATGGGAGTCAGCGTGAACCTGGGCGTCCTCGGCACGGCGCTGAGTGCCTGTGATCTGGGCTATCAGGTCGTGATCGTTCGCGACGCGGTGTGCGGCATTCCGAAGGAGTACGCCGACGCCGTGTTGGAGAACTCGTTGTCGATGATCGCGACCATCGTCGATGCCGACGAGTTGATCGCCGCCTGGTCCTGACGTCGTGTTCGTGAGGTCCGGAATCAGTTGATGTCGGACATCTTGGTCCGCGGCGTCGCCTTGGCGAGCAAACCGCGGATCACCGCGTCCATCTCGTGCGGGTCGAGCGGCGGGTTGGTGACGTGCGGTCCACGGATCCAGCCCTGTGCGATACCGAGCAAACTTCCGTTGGACTCGATCACCTGACCGGTGACATCGGCCGACTGTGACGAGGCCAACCACGTGATGACCGGGGCGACCCATTCCGGACCGAAGCGCTCGAGCATCTCGGGCGGCAGACCCAGGTCCTCGGTGAGACGGGTGAGTGCACCGGGGGCGACCGCGTTGCAGGTGACGCCGTATCGCGCCAATTCCTCGGCGGCGATGAGCGTGAACGTGGCGATACCGGCTTTGGCCGCGCCGTAGTTGCTCTGACCGGGGTTGCCGTACAGACCCGACACCGACGTGGTGTTGATGATGCGGCCGTCGTTCTTCAGGCCCTCCTTGGCGCGGTTACGCCAGTACTCGGCGACGACGCGACTGGAGGCCCACGTGCCCTTCAGGTGCACCTTGATGACGGCGTCCCATTCCTCCTCCGCCCTGGAGAACAACATGCGGTCGCGCAGGATGCCGGCGTTGTTGACGACGACGTCGATGCCACCGAAGGTGTCGATCGCCAACTTCACCATGGCCTGGGCGTCGGCGTACGAGCTGGCGTCACCGAGATGCGCCACTGCCTCGCCGCCGGCGGCCTTGATCTCGTCCACCACGTCCTGGGCGGGATTGCTGCCACCGCCGGCCGAACCGTCGCGCGCGCCACCGAAGTCGTTGACCACGACCTTGGCACCCTCGGCGGCCAGCAGCAGCGCGTACTCGCGACCGATTCCACGTCCGGCGCCGGTCACGGCGCAGATTCGACCCTCACACATCTTGTTCTTCGTCATGGTCGAACCTTAGAGGGTGTGAATGCTCAGCCCCGAACCGCCGACCAAATGGTGATCGCGGCGCGATCGACCACCACGTCGCGACGGGTGCGACCGCTGTAGAGGCTGCCGTAGGACCACAACCGCTCGAGCATGCTGATCATGGTGAGGCCGAACGTCTCGGGGTCGTCGATGGGTCGGCCCGTCGCTTCGGCCAGTCGGCGCGAGAAATCCCGACACACGCGCAGGTGGCCCTTCATGCCGGCGATCCGAATCTCCTCGTCGTTCTGCGCCGCTTCGGTCCAAGCGAAAGCGAACGCACCGTGCACGTCGAGAAAGGCGAAGTACGCCGCCACCCACTCGTTCAATCCCTTGCGGGTACGACCGAGACGACCCAGATCGACGATGAGAGATTCGGTGGCGCGCACGCTGTCGGCACCGACGGCCACCAACACGTCGCGTTTCGTGGGGAAGTAGGTGTAGATCGAACCCCGCGAGAGTTCGGCCACCCGGGCGATCTCGTCGATGGTGGTTCCGGCGTATCCGTTGGTGAGGAACACGCCGCGGGCGCCCTCGATGATCCGTTCGACCGTGCGTTGCGCCTTGGGACCGAGGTCGTCGCCGCGGCGAACGGGAACATCGGTGGGGAAGCCGGCGTCGAGCGACTTGGAACGACGATTCATGACAGGCGTCGCCCGTCCCAGTAATCGCGTTGTTCGCGGATGCGGTCGCCGACCAGGCTGCCGAACGACACGCCCGGGATGTCTCCGGGTCGCATCACCCACTCCATGGCGAACGAATGACCGTCGCACACGTGGGAAACCAGTTCGAACCCCGCACCGGGGAACGAGTCGAAGGAGTATTCCGCGAAGCGTCGCATCTTCGCCCCGCCGGACGCGCCGTGTCCCATGGTCATGTCGCGAAAGACGATGTCGTCGGTGAAGAAGGTCATCAACACGTCCACGTCACCGGCACCCCACGCGGCGAGATACCGCCGGAAGAACTCGCGATCGACCGTCATGACGTCATGTACGTCTCGGCGAATCCCTGGACGAATTCCGCCGAGGCCGGGTGCGAAGCCGATGGTCCGGCGATGGCCACGTGCGTGGTGCCGATGGCGGCGATTCGTCCGAGCAGATCCCGATGACGCTCGACGTCGCGACCGAGATCATGAATGGAATGATCGGAGTAGGGGATCATGACCGACAACGACGTGTAACGCTCGCCGGCCAGGTCACGCAACACCCCCAGCCGTTCGGCCACCTGTTCGGGTGTGCTGAGCACGGGCGAGCGCACGGTCGGCGAGATGGGGGCGTCACTCACGAGCGGCATCCATCCCTGACCGGCGGCGGCGATGCGTCGCAGGGTGAGCGTCGAGTTGCCCCCGATCCAGATCGGGATCGGTTGTTGAACGGGTCGTGGGCGACCGATGATGCCCCGGCAGTCGAAGTGCTTTCCCGTGAAATCGAACGGCTCACCCGACCAGTGCAGAGGCATCACGTTCAGTGCCTCGTCGAAGATCTCGTTGCGCTCGTCGAAGTCCACGCCCACCGCGAAGTACTCGGCCTTGAGGTAGCCGGTGCCGACACCGAGCACGAAGCGCCCCTTCGACAACTTGTCGACGGTGGCGGCGGACTTGGCCGTGATCAACGGATTTCGGTACGGAAGCACCGAGATGTAGGTGATGAGTTGCAATCGCTCGGTGACCGCACCAACGTGGGCCAGGGCGACGAACGGGTCGAGGCTCTGATGACCGCCGGCCGCGAGCCACTTGGCCGACGGCGCGGGGTGCTCGGTGAACGCGAACGCGTGCCAACCCGCCGACTCGGCCCGCACCGCGAGTTCGCCGACGTCTCCGGCGTCGAGCATGTCGCCGTCGAGACCGTGAAAGTCGGGATATTGGAAGACGAATCTCATGGTCACCTCCTCGGGTACGAACGACGCGGACGACAACGAGACCCTATCCAGTCGCCGACTCGTCGCCCAGCGGACCGTCGGTAGGATCCACGCGTGATCTCCCTGTACTGCCGCTCGGTCACCGACACGCACGGTGTCGCGTCGTCGTTGGCGCAGTTGGCGCGCACCGGCGACGTGGTGATCCTGTCGGGCGACATGGGTTCGGGCAAGACGGCGTTCGCCCAAGGATTCGCCGATGAGCTCGGTGTCGACGAACCGGTCACCAGTCCGACCTTCACCTTGGTGCACACCTACGACACGGGCCGCGTGAATCTCCACCACGCCGACCTCTACCGGTTGGATCGCATGAGCGAGGTGGCCGACCTGGCCCTGGCCGAACTGGTCGAGGGTGACGGCATCTTGTTGGTCGAATGGGGCGACCCGGCGGCACCGTTGCTGGGCGACCACCTCGAGGTGCGTTTGCGACACGTCGACGACGACGACGACGCGCGTTTCGTCACGGTGCGCGGGGTAGGTCGAACGTGGGCCGCGCGTTGGGAGCGCGTCGAAGCCGCCGTCGCGACGTGGCGAGTGGATGACCCGTCATGTTGATCCTCGGCATCGAGACCGCCACCGAGCGGGTGAGCGTGGCCATCGGCGGGCACGAGGGCGTGCTCGGGATGTTCGAAGTGACGCGCGGTCGCCGTCATGCCGAGACCCTGACACCGGCCATCGATTTCGTGTGTCGTCAGGCCGACGTGACCCTGGACGAGATCTCGGTGGTGGCCGTCGACATGGGTCCGGGTCTGTTCACCGGCATGCGGGTCGGCTTGGCGTCGGCCAAGGCGATCGCTCAGGCGTTGCGCGTTCCGATGATCGCCATCTCGAGTCTCGACCTGCTGGCGTATCCTTTGCGACGCACCGACAAGGTGATCGCCGCGGTCATCGACGCGCGCAAGGGCGAGATCTTCTACGCGCTGTACCGACAGGTTCCCGGCGGAATCCAACGCGTCAGCGAACCAACCGCCGGTCGCGTGGACGATCTCGTCGCGGACCTGTTGGCACGGGGCCAGGAAGTGGTGTGCGTGGGCGATGGCGCCGTTCGTTACCACGAGGAGATCACCGCCGGACATCGAGTGGAGATCGCCGAGCAGTTCTTCGCGTACCCCAGCTCGGCACCACTGGTTCAACTGGCGCACGCCAAGGCACTGCGTGAGGAGTGGGTGAACCCGTGGGAAGTCGAGGCGTTGTACCTGCGCAAGCCCGACGCCGAGATCAACTGGTCCACTCGCAACGACGGAGTCGGGTCGTGAGCATCGTGTCGCGCCTCCTGAATGCGTCGGTGGAACCCATGGAGACCTTCGAGATCGTGCCCATGCGACGACGTCACGTGCGATCGATCATCGCCATCGAGGAACGCGTCCACCCGAAGCCGTGGACCGCCGGCGTGTTCAACAGCGAGATCGATCTGGCCCGACGCGGAGAGCGCCATTACGTGGTCGGGACACTGGCTTCGGAGGTGGTGGCGTACGGCGGTTTGATGTTCGCGGTGGACGAGGCCCACGTCACCAACATCGCGGTGGCTCCCGAAGTGCAACGTCGGGGGTTCGCGCGACGGATGTTGTCGGCGTTGGCGAACGTCGCTGTCGAACGAGGCTTCACCGCTCTCACGCTCGAGGTGCGGGTCAGCAACACCGCGGCGCAGGCGATGTACCGGCAGTTCGGTTTCGCTCCGGCGGGCATCCGGCAGCGCTACTACGAGAACACCGAGGACGCGCTGGTGATGTGGGTCCACGACATCGACTCGCCGGAGTACCGAGCGCGTTTGAACGCGATCGCCGAGGACATCCGATGAGCACGAGCGGTAAGCACTTGCGTCCCATCGACGCCTCCACCGTCATTTTGGCCATCGAGACCAGTTGCGACGAGACCGCGGCCTCCTTGGTGATGGGTGGAGTCGACGTTCTGTCGAGTGTGGTCAGCTCGCAGATCGATCTTCACGCGCAATACGGCGGGGTCGTTCCCGAGATCGCCGGTCGCGCTCACCTGGACCTGTTGAATCCGGTGGTGGCGCGCGCCATCGTGGAGTCGGGAGTGGACGAGACGCGCATCGACGCCGTCGCCGCCACGCACGGCCCCGGCCTCATCGGCGCTTTGCTGGTGGGAGTATCGGCTGCGAAGTCGCTGGCTCTCACGTGGGACGTTCCGTACGTCGGCGTGAATCACCTCGAGGCCCACCTGTACGCCGGTTTGTTGGAGAAGCCCGAACTGGAACTGCCGTTGGTGGTGTTGTTGGTGTCGGGCGGCCACACGATGTTGATCGAGATGCGGAATCATGGCGAGTACCGCCTTCTCGGTCGCACCATCGACGACGCCGCGGGCGAAGCCTTCGACAAGGTGGCACGTTTTCTCGATCTGGGTTATCCCGGTGGTCCGGCCGTCGACACCATCGCTCGCGAGGGTGACCCGAACGCCATCGACTTCCCGCGGGCCATGCGCAACGACGGTCTCGACTTCAGCTTCAGCGGTCTGAAGACCTCGGTCATCAATTTCGTGCGCAAGAACCCCGCGGTGCGCACCGCCGACGTGGCCGCCTCGTTCCAAACCGCCGTGGTCGACGTGTTGGTGCACAAGGCGCGCCGAGCCGCCGAGCAGGTGGGCGCCAAGGGTGTGGTGCTCGGTGGGGGAGTGGCGGCCAACTCGTTGTTGCGCGAG
>SYCH01000046.1 GCA_005787025.1 Actinomycetota bacterium
AGGCGCCCCCGCACGAGCAACGCCGCACTGCGCGCCACCTGACTCGGTGCGAGTCGCGGGATCCAGATGCTCGCATAGGTCGATCCGCATCGCCGCTCGTAGAGGTCGTATCTGATCCCGTCGACGACGCGCGAGATGTTGGTGGTGTGTCCGATGTTGGCGTCGTAGGTGACCATGAGGGACCAGGTGCACGTCGAACCGCCCGACGAGCCCGAGGTTGGTGGAGTGCCGGATTGCACTCCGGACCAGATGACGCCGTCGGACGAACCCCCCGACGTGTCCGACGCCAGGGCCTGGCGATGCACGTCGCCGACGAACAGTCCGAGAAGTGCCAGCAACAATGCCAGCGAGATCAGCCGGTGAACGCGCACAGATCCCCCTCCCGCGTCACGGAGACGAACCGCCATGCGCTCCACTTCCATCCCGTCTCGGTGAGTGACATGGTCCATTGCACCGTCGCGCTCAGGATCGATTCGTCGAAGACGGAACCGTCCATCACCATGACGGTGTCGTCGGTCAGACAGATGTCGACGGTGGCCGTGTCACCATCGACACGCACGTCATCGATGCGGTACCTCGCTGACCCTCGCGACGACGCGGTGATTCCCGCCGCGGCGCGCACGGTCATCAGCTCCACCAACTCCATGTGCATGCGGGAACCGGCCACGGCCAATTCGTCCACGGGACACGTCCCGGGTCGACGACCGCACTCGCGGCGAATCGCCATCAACCGATCGAAGGCCGACACGACGTCGTCGGAGGAAACGGGCCGAGAATCGGTGATCGTGGTGGCCACCACGACGGGAGGATCGGCCCCTCGCTCGACCTCGACCATCGGTTCACCCGTTATCGCACCGGTGGTTCCACCACACGCGACCAAACCAAAGGCCATCCACCACCAATTGACCCGCATCGACTTCCTCCCGTCCGAGGGGTGAGCGGACCTCGACCCCCGATGGAGATGGTGCGGTGATCGGACTTGAGGAACGATGGGCCATGAGACCCCTCGCGAGACGCGGCCGTCCCGGAGGGGTCCGCGCGTCTGACAAGATTCGGTCATGAGCTCACCGATTTCTCGCCGCCTCTTCCTCACTCTGGGTGCCTCGGTCGTCGTGGCAGCTTGTTCGAAGTCCGATGACGGCGCGTCGGGTGACACCGTGACACCGACGCCGACGACGTCTCCCGAAGTGCCGACCACGTCCACCACCTTGGCTCCGGCTCCCTTCGACGTGGACCCGTTCACTCTGGGTGTCGCCTCCGGTGACCCGTCCACCACGTCGGTCATCATCTGGACACGTCTCGCGCCCGATCCGTCGAACGGCGGAGGAGTCACCGAGGAAGAGGTTCCGGTGCGGTGGGAGTTGGCAACCGACGTCGAATTCACCGACATCGTGAGTTCCGGGGACACCATCGCATCGGCTCGTTACGGTCACAGCATCCACGTCGACGTGTCACCGCCAGCTGGTGTCGTCGCCTACTACCGTTTCCGAGTGGGGCAGTTCACCAGTCCGGTGGGAATCACACGCTCGGCACCGGATGCGTCGTCGACGGAGCCCGTGCGAATCGCCACCGCGTCCTGTCAGAACTACACCGACGGTTTCTACACCGCGTACGACGACATGGTGAAGCAATCCCCCGATCTGGTGGTTTTCCTCGGTGACTACATCTACGAGGGCGGCATCGGAACTTTGGGTGCCGACACCGTTCGATTGCACGACAGCGACGAGATCACGGACTTGGTGGCGTATCGCAACCGCTATGCCCTGTATCGAAGCGACCCTCTGTTGCAAAATGCACATGCGGCCTGCCCGTGGGTGGTCACCTGGGATGATCACGAGGTCGAGAACAACTACGCCTCGCTGACCCCCCAGGACGTGGCCGACACCGACGGCTTCGTCGCACGGAGAGCCGCGGCGTACCAAGCGTGGTGGGAACACATGCCAGTGCGCTTGGATCCACCGGTCGACGAGAACCTCAGCATCCACCGGCGCGTCGCCTGGGGTGGCCTGGTGAACATGCTCGTCCTGGATGGCCGGCAGTATCGCGATGATCAGGCGTGCGGTGATGCGGTGCTGCAGGTGACACCGGCATGCGAGGAGGCCGGGGATCCGAATCGTTCGATGCTCGGTTCCGAACAGGAGACTTGGGTCGCCGACAACATCGAGGGGTCGGCGATCTGGAACGTCATGGCCAACCAAACGGTGATGACCGACATCCGCCTCGGGGCTGCGGTGCTCAACTACGACCAATGGGACGGCTACGCACCGTCTCGCGATCGGTTGCTGGAATCCGTCGCCTCGGTCGACAACCTGATCGTCCTCACGGGAGACATCCATCTGGCCGGCGTCGGACAACTCACGACCACCGCCGATCCCGCGACGTCACGGGGAATCGAATTCGTCACCACCTCGATCTCGTCGAGCGGCAACATCGACGCTTCCACCGAAGCGCTTTTGGTCGCTCTACCCAACATCATCGACGCCGAGGTCACCCACCGGGGGTACACGTTGCACACGGTCGACGCGACGTCGTGGACCGCTGATTATCGGATCGTCGACGACGCCCTCGTCGAGGGTTCGGCGGTCACCACCTGGAAGACCTTCGTGGTGACGACGGGATCACCCACCGTCACCACGGTCTGATCTCAGCTGCCGAGTTCGGCTTCGATGCAGGGCTGGACGGCCTCCATGAAGGCCGCTTCGCCCTCGGGGCTCGGGTCGCCGCCGTCCATGATCGACTTCATGTCCTCGGCATCGAGAGCATCGATGGTGGCATCGGCGATGCACTCGGCCATCTCCTGGGTCATGTCACCGTCCTCGTTGATCAACGCGATCAATGCATCCCGGTCGACGTCTCCGCTGCCACCGTCGTCTCCACCGCAGGCGGCGAGTCCGGCCACGGCCACGAGGGACGCGGCGATTCCGATGATCTTCTTCATGATTGCTCCTTGTTCGACACGGTGTGCCGTCACCCCGACCCTACTGAACGGCCAGGCGACCAATGGTGATCGACTCTCTGAGATCGATGAAGAAACGCTCTGGAGTTCGTGAAGACGTCAGGTCGTCGCGGCGAGTTTCGCCAGTTCCTTCTCCCGACGCTTCTGCGCGACTTGCATGCGAATCCCACCGGCGATGCCTTCGGGATTGGTGACGGCAGTGAAAATCAACAGCACGCCACCAATGAGTGCTTCCCACCGACCGAACGATCCGAACACTTGGTTCATCCCGTAGAAAGCGATGCCTGATGCCGCTGTGACACCGGCAGCAATCGCACCGCTGACACTCGTGATACCGCCGAGGTACGCGAAAGACAGTGCGGTCAAGGAAGCGATCGTCCCGTACGAAAGATCCGAGACGGCCCCGAATCGGTAAGCAACCAACGAACCGCCGACTCCGGCGATGAACGCCGACAAAGCGAACATCATCATCTTCACCCGGGTGTTGTTGATGCCCACAGCGGCCGCGGCTCGTTCGTTGCTCCGAACCGCCAGGAGGACACGACCAGAACCACTCCGGCGAACGTTGGCGACCATCAGGCACAAGATGGTCAACACCGCCAACAGGAAAAAGGCGAACACGGGTCGAGAGGTTTTGTTGCCGTACACCAGGCCCATGTTCCAGTTGCCCAACGAGGGGTTGGGAATTTTGGGTCCTCCCGTATCCATCCCGCCGATGACCCACGGATGTTTGAACACGAATTCAGCGATCGTGACGCCACCGGCAAGGGTCACGATGGCCAGGTTGGTGCCACGAACCCGCAAAGCGGGAAGCCCGACCAGAAGCCCGAACACCATGGCGCCGAACGAAGCCAGGAGTGGTGCGATCGGGAAAGGAATACCGTAGGCAGTTGCCAATTTCGACAAAGCGAATCCGCCGATTCCGGCGAACGCCATTTGCGCCAACGACGTCTGTCCCCCGAAACCAATGAGAACGACGAACGACAATGCCAAGACGGAAGCGATCAGTGAACTCATGATGGCGGCCCGCCACAAGGGGCCGAGGAAGAGAATTCCGGCCGAGGCGAGCAAAATCGGCACTCCCACCGAATAGACGTTCACCTTGGCCGGGGGCACGTACGGCAACTTCCAGCCTCCAACCGCACCCCGTTCGGGCAATCGCTCACCCGACACGATCATGGTGATGATGATCACCATGAACGGCAAGCCCTCGCGCATTCCGTA
>SYCH01000236.1 GCA_005787025.1 Actinomycetota bacterium
GTCGAGTGAGTTCGCGCCAACCACCACGTTCGGGGGGCACGCCGCCCTTGCCACGAATGCGCAGAATGGCCGCGGCGATTCCGGTGAGGGTGATGGCCGCGATGGCTCGACGGAGCATCTTCATGAGGACAATCTACCCCCCGTCCCCCTCTCCCCTCGGTGGGGTGTAATACCGTGAGTTGCCATGGATTGGATCTCCGACCCCTCCGCATGGAGTGCCTTGGCCGCACTGCTCACCCTCGAAATCGTGCTCGGCGTCGACAATGTCGTGTTCATTTCGATTCTGGCCTCGAAGTTGCCCCCCGAGGAGCAAGACAAGGCCCGCAAGGTTGGCTTGCTGGCCGCGGGGGGCATGCGCGTGCTGCTGTTGCTGGCCGTGGGCTGGGTCATCACCCTGAAGAAAGAGCTCTTCGCGATCGGCACGATCGGCTTCAGCGGCAAGGAACTGATCCTGTTGGCCGGTGGACTCTTCCTCATTTACAAGGCCACCAAGGAGATCCATCACAAGCTGGAGGGCGACGAAGGAGAGGCGTCAGGCAAGGTGGCGCCCACGATCGGTGCGGTCATCGGTCAGGTCATGTTGCTCGACCTGGTGTTCTCCATCGACTCGGTGATCACTGCCGTGGGCATGACCACCTACGTCTGGGTGATGGTGATCGCGATCGTCTCTGCGGTCATCGTGATGTTGGCCGCGTCGAAGGCGATCTACACCTTTGTCAATGCCCATCCGTCGGTGAAGATGTTGGCGTTGGCCTTCCTGTTGCTCATCGGCACCACCCTCCTCGCCGAGGGCTTCGGTCAGAAGATCCCCAAGGGATACATCTACGCGGCCATGACCTTTTCGGTGTTCGTCGAGGTCCTCAACATCGGTGTGCGCCGCAAGAAGAAAGCGGTCGAGCCGTTGCACCTGCGTGAACAGGTGGTCGCCGACAAGTAACCGGGCTGGGTTGGTGGGGCTAACAAGAATCGAACTTGTGACCTCATCCTTATCAGGGATGCGCTCTAACCGACTGAGCTATAGCCCCAGCGGTTCGTCACCCTATCGGCGCACGATCCGAACCCTCAACCGCGCGTGCGGGGCTTCTTCGGCGTGGGATCTGGCTTCTCTTCCAACACGGTCACCCGCACCCCGCCCACCAGGTCGGTGATGAGGTTGAAGGTGGTCACCATCAGGACCGCCAGACCGGTCAGGCCCACCACGAGGAACAACCCGAGGATCCATGCCTGATGAAAGAGCTCGCCGCCCTTGAACTCGAAGGACTCCCATCCGAAGCTCTCGAGGAAGCGCTCCACGTTGTCGACCGTGCCGGTGGCGTTGGCCACGTTCCACAACAGCACACCGGCGAGGAGCAACGTGAAGTACAGCACGACATGAAAGACGAGTGCCACCTTGAAGACGCTCCAGGCATCGACGTGCCGCACGACGCGGGTGCTTCGCCGCACGGGTCGACGCTCGAACACCACCGAGCGGGGTGCCGGGGACTCCGAGCGCACCGTCGTCTCGGCGGGTGTCACCGACGTGGATCGTCGAACGGTTGCAGTCTCGACGGGCCGCACCGGTTCGTCGTCGGGGAGCACCGCCGGCACGATGAAGAACGGGTCGTCGTGTCGCGGATCATCGACATCGGGTCGAGAGTCGTCGGTACCCACGCACTCAGCGTAGAACACGGTCGGGTCGCGTCGGTGTCGCGTCAACCACCGGTGGCATCGGAACGGAAGGTTCCATCCCCGTCGACGAGAACTTCGACGGTCACGGTGGACGACCGTCCAGCGCCCGACCAGTCGATCGACACGAGCGTCGACTCGTTCCGGCGTGCGACCTCCACGGCCGCATCGACTCCGCCAACGACTCCGGCCAAGGCCACCGCGTCGGCGACGGCTTGCCCGTGTCGCACGGCGACATCATGCTCGTTGACGAACGTCAGTCCTCCGATGGTGACCATCGTGAGAGCGACCACCATCAATGTCGACGGAATCACTCGTCGTCGGTCGCCAGAATCAGCGCCACCGAGGTGACCTGCTGGCCGGCCTCGACCGTCATCACCTTCACGCCGGACGCCGTCCGGCCTTGGGACGAAATGGTGCGAACGTCGGTGCGGATGGTCGTGCCTCCCGAGGAGACCGCCACGATTTCGTCGTCGATGCCCGCCATGAAGGCCGCCACCACATAGCCCTTCTTCTCACGTATTTGAATGCCCCGCACCCCGATGCCGCCGCGGGATTGGCGTCGGAACTTGTCCAGTTGCGTGCGTTTGCCGTAGCCCGCTTCGGTGACCATCAAAATGGCCGTGTCGTCTCGGGCCAGGTCGGCCGACACCACTTGGTCGCCGGGTCGCAACGTCATTCCCCGAACACCGGCGGCTGCGCGTCCCATCGCGCGGACTTCGGTTTCCGAGAAACGGATGGTCGAACCGGACTTGCTCACCATGAAGATGTCGTCGTTGCCCGTGGTGACGATGACGCGCATCAGTTCGTCGCCTTCGCGCAGATTGAGGGCGATCAGCCCGTCGCGACGACCGTTGTCGTACTCGTCGAAGGCGGTCTTTTTCAC
>SYCH01000237.1 GCA_005787025.1 Actinomycetota bacterium
CGCGACAGGTCCTCGGGGCGATGGACCCACGCCACGTCCTGTCGTTCGCCCGAACCATCGCCCCATTTCTCGGCGGCCAAACGGGCGACGATGTCGACCACGGTCCTCATGTCGACGTCGAATCCCTCTTCACGCAACGACGTGACCGGGAACTCGCCGATACCGCACGGAACGATGTGCTCGCGCATGAAGGTCATGTCGGGATCGATGTTCAGCGCGAAACCGTGCATGGTGCGACCGTGCGCCAGACGCACCCCGATGGCGCTGATTTTACGCGCTCGTTCGGTCCCCACGTCGAGCCACACACCGGCGTACCCCTCCATGCGGCCCGCACCGCCGACCCCGATCTCACGGAGCGTGTCGATCACCAGTTGTTCGACCTCGCACACGTGTTGCGAGGCACCGATGGCGTTGTCGATGTTCAGGATCGGGTAACCGACCAACTGACCGGGCCCGTGATACGTGATGTCGCCACCGCGCTTGATCGCCACGAAATCCGCCCCGACCGCGGCCGGGTCGCACTTCAGGTTCTTGTCCAGTTCGGCCCGCGGACCGTGGGTGAAGACGTGCGGATGCTCGAGCAGCAGCAGGTGCGACTCGGTTCCGTTCTCGAACAGCGCGGTCTGCAACTCCAGCGCTTCGCGATAAGCGACGCGCCCGATCCAGCGAACGCGCAACATGGCCTAAATCTCGCTCGACCAGTCGCGGGTCTCGAGAATCTCCTTCACCCGCACCAGGAAGCCCGCGGCGTAGGCACCGTCGAAGGCGCGATGGTCCCAACTCATGGCCAGGTGGCCGACCGGATGGATGGCGATGCTCTCGCCTCCACCGGGCACCGACACGACCACCGGCTTGCGCACGATGGCGTCGGTGGACAGGATCGCGACCTGCGGCTGGTTGATGATGGGCATGGTGAGAACGCTCCCCGCCGAGCCGTTGTTCGAGATGGTGAAGGTGCCCCCTTGAATCTCGTCGGGGCTCAACTTGCGGCTCTTGGCGCGAGTCGCCAGGTCGCTGATCTCGCGGGCGATGGCGCGTAGACGTTTGCCCTCGGCGCTGCGGATGACCGGCACCAGCAGACCCTGGCCGTCGAGGTCGACCGCGACACCGAGATCGACGAAGCGGTGCACCACCAGCTCGGTGCCCGAGATGCTGGCGTTCATGTGCGGGAAGTCGACCAACGCGTCGACGACCGCGCGCGAGATGAACGGCAAGTAGGTGAGGCTGAAACCCTCGGCCGACTTGAACTCGTCCTTCGTACGCGCGCGGATCTGATCGACATTGAAGTAGTCGACCTCGACCACGCTGAGCGCGTGGGGGCTGACGCCCTTGGACATGACCATGTGCGAGCCGGTGAGCTGGCGGATCTTGGACAACGGCACCACGTCGTCACGCTCACCGACGCGCACCACCGGAGCGGCCACCGACGGAGTGGCCACCGACGGAGTGGCCACCGACGGAGTGGCCACCGACGGAGCGGTCACCGACAGAGTGGTCACGACGGCGGGCGACGGGGCGCCCGCGGAAGACGGCGTCGGCGATGCCGCAGCCACCTTGTCGATGTGGTCGAGAACGTCTTCGCGGGTGATGCGACCGCCGGGACCGGTTCCCGTGATGCTGTCGACGTTCACGTTGTGCTCGGCCACCAGTCGTCGCACGACGGGTGAGAGCAACCGGTTGTCGTTGCCCGAGACAACGGCCGGAGCCGGAGCGGGTGCGGGAGCCGCCGCGGGTGCGGGAGCCGCCGCGGGTGCGGGAGCCGGAGCCGGAGCCACCGCGGGTGCGGGAGCCGCGCCGGCCACGCCGACCACGGCGATCACGGCGCCCACCGGAACCGTGTCGCCCTCGGGCACGCGAATCTCGGTGAGCACACCGGCGATCGGCGACGGCACCTCGGTGTCCACCTTGTCGGTCGACACCTCGAACAACGGCTCGTCGGCGGCCACCGAGTCGCCCACCTTCTTGAACCAACGCGTGATGGTTCCTTCGGTGACCGTTTCGCCGAGTTGCGGAAGCGTTACCTCTGCCATGACCGTGTCGTCCTTCGTTCGTGTGCGGGCTGCGTGTTCGTTCGTTACGCGTTCAGGCTACGGCCGGTCATCGACAGCACGGTTTCGCCGAACAGTTCGCTCAAACTCGGGTGCGGCTGGATGAACTCGGCGACTTCGGCGACCGTGGCTTCCCAGTTCACCGCGAGGTAGCCGCCCGACAATTGTTCGGTGACCCATGGACCGACCATGTGAACGCCCAGAATCTGACCCGCCGTTCCGTCGGTGTTCTTCTTGGCCACGATCTTCACCAAGCCGTCGATCTCACCCAGGATCTGGGCGCGACTGTTGGCGCGGAACTGGTGCTTGGCCACCACCACGTCGAGCCCGGCCGCTTTGGCCGCGTCCTCGCCCGGTCCGGCCCAAGCCACTTCGGGGTGGCAGTAGATGGCCCAGGGCACGCGGTCGTAGGCGATCGGCAACGGATCCTCACCGAGCATGTGCTTCACGGTCAGGATCGCCTCGGCGTAGGCGACGTGCGCCAACTGCGGAGTGTTGATCAGGTCACCGACGGCGTAGACACCGGGTTCGTTGGTGCGACACCACGGATCCACGTCGACGAATCCGCGGTCGGTCACGACGACGCCGGTGTCCGCGAGGCCGAGCAAGTCGGCGTACGGACGACGACCGACCGACACCACCACCGCGTCGACTTCCAGTGTTTCACCCTCGCCGAACGTGACGACGGTGCCACCCGATGCCGTGGGGGCATGACTCTTCACGGCCACTCCGGTACGGATGTCGATGTTCTTCTTCTTGAACGACTTCACCACGACGTTGGCGACATCGGTGTCGAGACCCGGAAGGATCTTGGGCAAACCCTCGAGGATGGTGACGGTCGCGCCGAGGTCGGCGAACGTGGAGGCGAACTCGCAACCGATCGCGCCACCACCGATGACCGCCACGCGCGCCGGCACGTGCTCGAGGTCGAGCACCTCGTCACTGGTCATGATGGGACCACCACGATCGAAACCGGGAATCGTGCGCGGCACCGAACCGGCCGCCAGGATCACGTGCGCCCCTTGAACGGTGGTCGACGACCCGTCGGCCAAGGTGACGGCGACCATGCGGTTGGCACCCAGCGAACCGGTGCCGTTGAACACCGTCACCTTGCGGGCCTTGCACATGCCGCCGATGCCCTTCACGAGTCCCTCGACGATCTTGCGCTTGCGCGCCTGGGTGGTGGCAAAGTTCACCGCCGGTGACGACGACTCGATACCGAACTCGGATGCGTGAGCAACGTGCCGGTACACCGACGCGGTCTCGAGAAACGCCTTGGCGGGAATGCACCCACGGTTCAGGCACGTGCCACCGAGAGCGTCGCGCTCGACCAAGGCCACGTTCATGCCGGCCGATGCGGCGTACAACGCGGCGCCATAGCCACCAGGACCGCCACCGATCACCACCAGGTCAAATTGCTCGGCCGTACGGACCACCTCCGACATCTGTGCGCCCGTGGCGCTGTGCGCAGACAACGGTAGCCGTCAGCCGGGTCGGGCCACGGGGCTCATGACCCATTTCATGGACCGAAACGGGCATGGTTCGGGCCGAACGTTTGACCAACGGCTCAGGGAGCCCAGCGACGCAACTCCCCACCTCGCTGGTACGCCACGTACTGCTCGGCTTCGACGGCCGCAAAGCGCAAGGTGCAGCGGATCACCGCCCCGCCGTCCGGGACGACGGTCGTGGCATCGCACGCTCCATCGGACACCGCCGCCGA
>SYCH01000238.1 GCA_005787025.1 Actinomycetota bacterium
CGACTGTCCATGCGCTCCACCAGTTCCTGGCCCGGGTAGCACCCCTTGGTGAAACTCACGGCCACGGGGACCACGCCCAGAGAAGCCGGAATGGTCTCGCCGGGCACGATCTCTCGACCATTGGCGGGCCAGCCGCGACGCACGCGCTCGGCCTCGAGACGCGACGCTCCACTCGTGGTCGAGTCGATGACCGACGACAGTTCACTCGGAACATCTGATGCTCCGACGATGTCGATCGCCGAACCATCGCACCACCACGCCGGACGAACGCCGGGCAGTTCGCGCAATGTCGATGGGATCGGGTCGTCGGTGGTCGAGCGCACGCGCACGACATCGACGTTCACCGTCTCGATCACGGCCTTGGTACGAATCAGGAACCTCGACAAGCGGGCGACCACCGCACCGACCACGGATTCGTCCACCGCGGTGTCGAACTCGAGCATGAACGCGTCGTCGGCGACGCACCCGACGCGCAAAAGTGCCACCACTCGACCCACCGGTTCGAGCAACAACGAATTGCACGTCGATCCGACGGCCAGATTCTCGATGTCGTTGCTCAATTGCGAATGCAGGTAACGGCGTGCGTCGGCCCCCGATACGGAGATCGCCGTCACGGATTCCCTGACCGCGAGGATCATGCCGAGGTCCCCCCGAAGCGCCGACTCTGGGTCATTCGACGCGCGGCCGGAACGGCGGCCAGAAGCGCCGCGGCCTTGTTGCGACACTCGAGATCCTCGTCGTCGGGCTCACTGTCGGCGACGATCCCCGCTCCGGCCTGCAAGTACGCGGCGCGCTCGCCGATGAACATCGTTCGGATGGCGATGGCGGTGTCAAGGTTGCCACTGAAGTCGACGTAGCCGACGACGCCCGCGTAGGGCCCGCGCTTGACCGGCTCGAGTTCGTCGATGATCTCCATGGCACGCACCTTCGGAGCACCGCTGACGGTGCCCGCGGGCAAAGTGGCCCGCAACACGTCGATGGCGGTCTTGCCCGGCAACAAGTCTCCGCTCACCTGCGAGGTGAGGTGCATGACGTGGCTGTACCGCTCCAGGGTCATCAGTTCGTCCACGCGCACCGTGCCGAACGTCGCCACCCGACCGACGTCGTTGCGCGCCAAGTCGACGAGCATCACGTGTTCGGCGACTTCCTTGGGGTTCTCGCGCAGTTCGGCGGCGAGACGACGATCGTGCTCGTCATTGGAGCCTCGTTTGCGGGTCCCGGCGATGGGACGACTGATGACCCGCCCGCCGAGCAGTTGAACCATGGGCTCGGGGGAACTACCCACGATCGTCACTCCCGGCTGGCGGAGAAAGTACATGTACGGACTGGGGTTCACCTGCCGCAGGACGCGGTACATGTCGAAGGGGTCGGCCTTCAATTCGATCTCGTAGCGCTGTGACAACACGACCTGGAAGATGTCCCCCGCTCGGATGTACTCCTGGGCTGCTTCGACCGCGCGTTGGTAGGAACCATCGGGCATCGAAGACACCACCGCGGGCAACACGTCATCGCGACGCGGAGGTTCGACCGGCGTGTACGCCAGGGGCCGGGACAGGTCAGCCACCGCTCGACGAGCGCGCTCGGCCGCTTCGTCGTACGCCCGGTCCAGTTCGGCGTCATCGAGTCCGAGCACGGGAACGCTCTCGATCAGGTACACCCGCTGACGCCAGTGATCGAACGCCGCCAGCGAACCGATGACGCTCATGACCGCATCGGGCATTCCGCGATCGTCGTGGGGCACGTCGGGAAGATTCTCCACTTCGCGCACGACGTCGTAGCCGAGGAATCCCATGACGCCACCCTGCAAAGGAGGGAGATCGGCGATCACGGGGCTTCGATACTCGGCCAACAAACCCTCGATGGCCGCCAGCATTCCCCGATCGCGGGGGACCGTATCCGGGATGGAGCCCTGCACCGTCAATCGACCCTCGACGAGACTCAGGGTCGCGCGCGGATGCCGACCAACGAAACTGAACCGACTCCAACGCTCGCCATGTTCGACGGACTCCAGGAGGAAGCCGTCACCGTCTCCCACCAACTTGGCAAACGCCGCCACCGGCGTTTCCAGATCGGCCAGCACCTCGATCCACACCGGCACCACGGTGTGATCGGCGGCGAGAGCCTTGAACTCGTCGCGCGCGGGTCGAACGACCGGGCCGGAATCCACGGTCAACTCCCGTCGCCGAAGGCCGAGAAGAAACAGGTGCGGGCACCGGTGTGGCACGCACCGGTGCCCTCTTGTTCGACTTTGAACAGGAGGGTGTCGCCGTCGCAGTCGAAGTACGCCTCACGCACGAACTGACGGTCCCCGCTGGTGTCGCCCTTGCGCCACAGTTCCCGACGACTGCGACTCCAGTAGACCATGCGGCCCTCGGCGAAAGTCATCGACAGACTCTCGGCGTTCATCCACGCCATCATCAACACGTCGCCGTTCGTGATGTCCTGGGCGATGACGGGAACCAGGCCGTCGGCGTCGAACTTCACCGACGCCAGTTGCTCGGGGGTGGGCTGAATCACGGACACGGGCACACTCTGTCAGAGATAGAGGCCGGTGTGGCCGTCGATTCGACTGGCCGCCACGGCGTGGATGTCACGCTCGCGCAACATGATGTAGTCCGAGCCTCCCACTTCCACCTCGTAGCGGTCCTCGGGGCTGAACAACACGCGGTCGCCCACCTCGGCACTGCGAACGTTCTGGCCCAGAGCCACGACCTCGGCCCACACGAGACGTTTGGAGATCTGGGCCGTGGCCGGAATCAGGATTCCACCCGAGCTGCGTCGCTCGCCATCGCGTTCGGGGATCTTGACCAGCAGACGGTCGTTGAGCATCTTGATGGGCAGCTTGTCGGCATCCAATGCCTCGGGCTTTTTGGACTTGTCCTTGCTGTCGGCCACGGTGAATCACGGTACCGTCACTTTCGTGTCGATCGAAACCGTGACCCTCACCACCATCGACGGAGTGAACATCGAAGCCGACGTCGCCACGGCCACCGTCGATCGACCGATACGGGGTGGCGTGGTTCTGGCTCACCCCCACCCCCTTTACGGAGGCGACCGCTTCAATCCCGTCGTCGACACCCTCTTTCGAGAGCTGCCGGAGCACGGCTTCCATGCCGTCCGCTTCGACTTTCGTGGCGCCGGTGGGAGCGCCGGAGAACACGACGAGGGGAATTCCGAGCGACTCGACGTGGCGGCCGCCATCGATTTCTTGGCCCCGTTCAACGACGACGTCTGGGTGGTCGGATACTCGTTCGGATCGATCGTCGCGATGAACGTCGTAGAGCCACGGGTGTCGGGTTGGATCGCCATCGCCCCACCGCTCACCGAGGGTTCGCCGGTGCTGGCCGGCCGCGACCCTCGACCCAAGCTGCTGTTGGTTCCCGAGCACGACCAGTTCTGCCCCGCACCACGAGCCCGCGAACGATCCGCCGCATGGCCCTCGACGACGATCGTCGACGTGGTCGGCACCGACCATTTTCTTCAGGGCCGCGTGAGCGCCGTCGCCGAACGAGCGATCGCTTTCCTCGACGAGATCAGCTCTTCAGAACCGACTTGATCTCGGCCATCACGTCGGGGGTCAAGGCGTCGATCACCTCGAGGGCTCCGAAATTCTCGGTCACCTGCGAGGCCTTGCTGGCACCGGTGATGACCGTCGAGACGTTCGGGTTCTTGGTGCACCAGGCCAACGACATCTGTGCCAACGTGCATCCGAGCCGGTCGGCGATGGGAATCAGACGCTTCACCTTCTCCTGCGTGGCCGCACTGGTGAGACGCTCGGCCAGCCACGAATAGCCGGGCAAGGCGGCGCGCGAG
>SYCH01000239.1 GCA_005787025.1 Actinomycetota bacterium
CACCGGAACCACGATCATCCATGCCACCCGTCGTCCGACCTGACGCACGATCAAGGGGTACGCGAGCGCCACGATCGTGGCCAACGACAACCAGAGAGCCGCCGTCGACCACGACGACGAATCACCGGTCAGTCCGAGTTCGTCGACCGAGGTGAAATGCTCGGCGGGTTCGCCACCCGGTAAAACCGGTGAAGTCAAGGAGGCCCGCACGACCAAACGGTCGTTTCCGTCCACCACGGTGGCCAGGATCAACATGTGGCCCTCGCCCTGGAAGGCGGCCATGTCGCGTGAAGCCCGAACGGTGATGTCGATCACCTCGTAGGTGTGCACTCCCTGCCCGGTGGTAGCGGTGATCTCGTCACCCACCTTCACCTGATCCAGGTTGGCGAACTCGGCGCCATGATCGCGGCTGCGGCCGAGAACGGCCGACACACCCGGCTGTCCGGGCAACGCGGAACCGACCAGATGCCCCGCGGCCTTCGACAATTCGCGCGCCCGTGTTCCTTCGATCACCACGGTGCGAATGTCACGTACCGGGATGTCGATCAGTCCCACCGGTACACCCACGGCGATGGGATTCGACACCGGAGCCAAGCCGTTGATCAGGTCGGACGCCAGTCGATCCTCCAGCATTTCGGACTGCCGATCGTGAATGAGCGGAGCGAACACCGACCCGAACACGAGTGAACCCACCGAAAGAGCGAACAAAGCCACGGCCAGACGTCGTGCCAGGCGAACCACGGGCTTCGTCGCCGGTTCCGAGACCGATATGGAGTCGACGCCGTCGTCGACGAACACGTCCTCTTCCAGCGTCCACTCACGTGTGTTTATGTCGCTCATGATTCACCCTTCTCGCGTCGCCGCAACCATCTCCGCCACGGAGCCGTGCCGAGGATCGCCGCTCCTGACAGTCCGCCCAACCCCAACATCAGCGCCGACGATCCACTGGTCGCTCGCATTGATTTCTCGAAGCGAGGTTCGGGAACGGTGATGGGAGCGGGTTCGGTGGTGGTCGTTCGCGCGATCGTGGTGGAAGTCGACGTGGACGTGGTGGTCGTCTCTTCCACCATGGCGACCGTCGCCGACGGGCGGTAGCGCGGACGGGTGGTGGTCGGCGCCGGAGGACGCGTCGTGGTGGTGGTCGGTGCTCCGATACTCGCGACGATGTTGCGAGTGGCCGCTCGCATGGCCTCGGGAAGAGCCACATAGCCCGACGGCAACAGACCCTGACCGTCACCGACCGCGTAGTTCAACACGCGCTTCACGTCGGCGATCTTCGCGGGCGTGTCGAAGGTCTTGGGAACCATGGCGTAGTCGACTTTGACCATCGGATAAGCCAAGGGATCCTCGGGGGTGGGATCGGCGATCAACACGCCCGACGGCGACACGTCGGCGTCGGCCACGCCACGAGCGATCGCATCCTCGGTGGGCAGAACGACGGAACCATCGGGCTTCAACAAACCCGCCACCTGCAGGCCGAAACGCTTGGCGGTGGGAAGATCGACGACTCCGATGACTCCGCGAACGCTGGTGGGTTCGGATTGCGATGCCGTCGGGGACACACCGTAGAAGAGTCTCAGCGCGATGCTCTTCTGTCCCTGACGCGGCAGGTAGAAGGGGTCGGTGTCGACCAGTTCGAAGGCGTCGCGCGGGTACGTGTAGCCCAGATACGGCGCATTCAGATTCACCCGCCACGTGTCGTTGTTCGCGAGGAACTTCTGCGCCTCGGGATCGGCCGAGAACCACGAGGTCAGAATCGACGCCGACGCCGAGCGTTCGGCACGTACGAGAACGCGGTTGATTCCATTGGTCGGAAAACGAACCGTCGGATTCAGGTTCAACAACTCACGATCACGAACGAACGTCTCGATGGACGTGTTGGTGACCAGTCGCGCCACCAAACGCGGCGACAACACCAGGTTCTCGATGCGTTGGCCCGTGAACGGATCGGTCATGTTGTACGCCACCACCATCGCGCTGGCGGCCACCGGAGCGTACGAGTAGTCGCGATGGTCGGGATGATGGGACAACTCGTCCTCGGTGGCCGGCAACGCGGTGACTCCAATGTCGACCAAACCCGCGAGGAAGTTCTCGCGTCCGGTGGTGCTGGAGGTCTCGGTGTAATCGACGACCACCGGATCCGACCCCTGACAGATGCGCGCGGCCCACGAATAGAACAGACCGGCCGACGTGGCCGATCCGTCGATTCGCACGTCGAAATCGACGATGTTGGGACAGTCCGCTTGCGACGGCGCGAAGCTGATCGGGATCACCACGTGCGCCGCCGGCAAGGTGCCGGGCTGAATCGGCTGCGCGTCGTTCTCGTACACGAGAATCGAACACGGGTTGGATGCCGAACACGCCAACTGAGGCAGGTTGCTGGCCGGGCGCACCTCGAACTGGGCCGAACCCGTGCCATCGGACGCCGTCACGTCGAGCAAACGATTGCCGTTCGCCAGATCCGGGAACGGTTGGGCCGTGTAGCAATCGTCGAGGGACGTCGGATTGGCCCGACACTGCAGGATGATCAGCGTGTACACGTTGGCCTGGGTGGTGGGCCGGAAGCCCGACCATGACACGTTCACCACTTCGTTCGTCAGGTCCACTCCGGGGCTGACCGAGGCCGTTCGACCGCCGGGACCCGAAGCTGTCACGAGCGCACGAGGGGCCGGCTCGGCCAATGCGGTTCCACCTTGGCCGGCGGTGGCCAACGTCGACACCGAGAACGCCGCCAAGAGCAGCGCGAAGGTGCGACGCAGTCGGTCGGTGGCTCGCGGAGGGGTTGAGGGTGACTCGGACACGGCGAAAGGTTCCTGTCGTTCGAGCGTCGGCTCGCTGGCGGGGACGAGCCGAAACTAGAACCCGATCTCCGTCCCCGAAAGTGGGGCCGGAATGACTTGGCACGATGTTCAACTCCCGTTCACCTTCCGGTCAGAGGACCGTCAGATGACGCATCAAGGCTGGTCAGGTGACGAGCGTGGCCGACGTGAGCGAATCGAATCTCGTCGACGAGGCCCGGGTCACCCCCGTCGTTCGTCGCAGCAAGGTCGACCGGGCCTACCGCGCCGTGGCAACGTTGTCGGGCTCCGTCGTGTTCGTGGTCATGGCGCTCATCGGCGGCTTCCTCCTGTACCGCGGCATCGATGCTTTGCGAATCTCCGGATGGGGGTTCATCACCGAGAGTCAGTGGGCCCCCGACATGGGCGGAGCGTTCGGGATCGCGGCCGTCCTCCCCTACACGGTCTCCATCGCCCTGGTCGCGTTGTTCCTCGCGGTCCCCATCTCCGTCGCCACCGCGCTGTTCATCACCGAGTACGCCCCACGACGACTTCGTCGCTTCCTCACCGCCACCATCGACCTTCTGGCCGCGGTGCCCAGCCTCATTTACGGGCTTTGGGGGCTCTTCTACCTACAACCTCGACTCATCACCCTGTCGAAATGGCTCGCCGACAACCTCGGATTCATCCCTTTTTTCGAGGTGAACGAGGACTTCGGCACCTCGTTGGGGGTGTTCCCGTCGTCGACGTTCGTGGCCGGTGTCATCGTGTCATTGATGGTGATCCCCATCTGCACCTCGGTCATGCGCGAGGTGTTCGGTCAGGCCCCTCCCGGTGAGCGCGAGGGTGCCATGGCCCTGGGTGGCACACGTTGGGGCGTGGTGCGCGACGTCGTCCTGCCTTTCGGTCGCGGCGGAATCATCGGTGGATCGATGCTCGGACTCGGTCGCGCGCTGGGCGAGACGATCGCCGTGACGCTCATCATCTCGCCTTCGTTCGACGCCAAGTGGTCGATCGTGGAACAGGGTTCCAACAGCATCGCGGCGTTGATCGCGTTGAAGTTCTCCGAATCCACCGAGACCGGTATCAGCGCGCTCATGGCCGCGGGCTTGGCGCTCTTCGTCATCACCCTCATCGTGAACACCGCGGCTTCGAGCGTCGTCAATCGTTCACGTTCCGGCTCGGCAACGGAGATCTGACCGCCATGGCTCTCGCGCTGCGTCGTCGTCGAAACGTCACCGAAGCCGTTGCCGACGAGAAGATCCGCATCCGATCGGTCGAGTCCATCGACGTGACGGTGATGATCGGTTCGGCGATCGCTTCGTTCGCCCTGTCCCAACTGCTGTACGAGACGTTCCTGCCCCTCTCGGGTGCCCTCGGATACGTCGTGGTCTGGTACGTGCTGTTCCTCGCCGTCTCCTGGATCGCCGTGCGCGAGCTTCGCGGGAACGTGCGCGCCAAGGATCACCTGGCCCGAGTGGTCGTGTGGAGTGGCGCTTCGATGGCCATCGTTCCTTTGATCCTCATCGTGCTCTACGTGGTCGGAAAGGGTTACCACGCACTACGACCCCAATTCTTCGCCGAAGATCAGCGTTACGTCGGCGCACTGAGTGATGCCACCGAAGGTGGTGGTGCTCATGCCATCATCGGCACCATCCAGCAAGTGGGTATCGCCAGCCTCATCGCCGTTCCGCTCGGCATCACCACCGCGGTGTACCTCAACGAGGTGAAGGGCCGCTTGGCCAAGCCACTGCGAACGGTGGTGGATGCGATGAGTGCGGTTCCCTCGATCGTGGCTGGTCTGTTCATCTACGCCGCCTGGATCCTGGCACTCGGCAATCAGCAGACCGGTCTGGCCGGATCGCTCGCTCTCTCGGTGCTCTTCCTCCCCACCGTCACGCGAACCGCCGAAGTGGTGCTACGACTGGTGCCCGGCGGACTTCGTGAGGCATCACTGGCCCTCGGCGGCACCGAATGGCGCACCACGTCGCGCGTGGTGTTGCCCACCTCGCGTTCCGGTCTGGTGACGGCCGTGATTCTCGGCGTGGCCCGTGTCATCGGCGAGACCGCACCGCTCATCCTCACCGTCGGTGGCGCGTTCATCATGAACTGGAATCCACTCGCGGGCAAGCAGGACTCGTTGCCGTTCTTCGTGTTCCGCCTCATCCGTTTCCCCCAGGAATCGCAGATCGCGCGCGCCTGGACCGGCGCCCTCGTGCTCATGATCCTCGTGCTCGTCCTCTTCGTCATCGCCCGCGCGATCGGAGGACGAGGTCCCGACCACATCGGCCGTCTCAAGAAATGGCGTCTCCAAAGAAAGGGTCTGGCATGACAGATCTGCAGATCACCACTCCGATTCCCACGGTGGCTTCGTCCACCGCGGTTCTCGCAGACGACACCCGGGGTGCAGCCGGGCTCACCGCCAACAACGTGGCGTGCTGGTTCGGCACCAAGAAGGTGCTCGAGGGCGTGTGCCTCGACATGGCGCCCGGCCAGGTGACCGCGCTCATCGGACCCTCCGGTTGCGGCAAGAGCACGTTCCTGCGCACCCTCAACCGCATGCACGAACTCGTGCCCGGGGCGACTTTGGGGGGCGAAATCCTCATCAACGGTGTCGACATCTATCGCGGTGCCATTCCGGTCACCGACGTCCGCCGACGTATCGGCATGGTGGTCCAGAAGCCGAACCCGTTCCCGGCCATGACCGTGGCCGAGAACGTGGTGTCGGGTCTCAAGCTCTCCGGCATGAAGGTCACCAAGTCCGAACGTGACGATCTGATCGAGTCGTGTCTCTCCAAGGCCGGACTGTGGAACGAGGTCAAGAACCGTCTCGGTGATCCGGGCCGCGCCCTGTCCGGCGGACAGCAGCAGCGTCTGTGCATCGCCCGTTCACTCGCCGTCAGCCCCCAGGTGCTGTTGATGGACGAACCGTGTTCGGCCCTCGACCCCACGTCGACCCGACGCATCGAGCAGACCATCAGCGAGATCTCGGAGTCGGTGACCATCGTGATCGTGTCCCACAACATGCAGCAGGCACAGCGCGTCTCCGATCGTTGCGCCTTCTTCCTCGCCGCCGAGAACGAACCGGGTCGCATCATCGAGGAAAGCCCCACCAAGGACATCTTCACCAATCCGCGCGACTCGCGCACGGAGGACTACGTGAACGGACGATTCGGATGAAACCCATCTCCCGTTGGACGATCGCCTCGGCGCTCGTCGCTTCTCTCGTCGTGTCGACCGGAGCCTCGGTGGCCTCGGCCTCCGATCCCGTCGACGGTGCCGGCTCCACCTGGAGCCAGATCGCCGTCGACCAGTGGCGCGCCGACGTGGCCCGTCAAGGATTGGTCGTCAACTACCAGGGTGTCGGCTCCACGGCCGGTCGCGTGGCGTATTACCAAGCGCAGGTCGACTTCGCCGTGAGCGAGATTCCGTTCCAATCTGCCCAATACGACCGGCAGGGCAACCTGCTGGCCGATGAAACGCAACTGGCCGCGGCCCGTCCCTACGCGTACCTGCCCATCGTCGCCGGTGGAACCGCGTTCATGTACAACCTCAAGGCCAACGGCCAGCGAGTGACCGACCTGAAGTTGTCCCCCACCACCGCGGCCAAGATCTTCACCGGTCAGATCACCATGTGGAACGACCCGTTGATCGCCGCGGACAACCCGCAACGAGTCATGCCCGCCACGCGCATCAAGCCGGTCATCCGTTCCGACGGCTCGGGCACCACCGCACAGTTCACCGCGTTCATGGCCGATGAGACCACCTCCGACTGGAACGTTCTCTGTCAACGCGCGAACCTCGGCTCGTCGTGTCCGGCGACCTCTCTCTACCCGGACTTCCCCAACTCCGGATTCGCCGCTCAGCAGTTCTCCGACGGCGTGGCCAACTTCGTGGCGGCCCAGTACAACGACGGTGCCATCACCTACGTCGAATACGGATACGCCAAGGAGCGCGGATTCCCGGTGGCCTCGGTGAAGAACGCCTCGGGCAATTACACGCAACCGACCGCCGTGAACGTTTCCGTGGCGCTACAGGGGGCCCGCATCAACAGCGACGGCACGCAGGTGCTCGGAGGCGTGTATCGCAACTCCGATTCTCGCGCCTACCCGATCTCGAGCTACTCGTACATGATCGTGCCCACCACCGAAGCGGCACCGTTCAACGCGTCAAAGGGCCAGAGCCTGTCGGAGTACATCTTCTACTTCCTGTGCGCGGGCCAACAGAAGGCCGAGCAACTCGGATACGCCCCGTTGCCCCGCAATCTCGTCGAGTTCGGTTTCGAAGCCGTGACCCGCATCCCCGGTGCCGTTGCCGCACCGTCCATCGACTCCTGTTCCAACCCCACCATCACCGGTGGCTTCCTCGTTCCCAAGGCCAACCCCACGGCCACCACCACGGCTCCCGCCGGTGGAACGAGTGGAAGTGCGGGTTCGAGTGGCGGTTCCTCGGGAACCACTCTCCCCGGAGCCACCACCGTGCCCGGTGCCGTCGGAGAACCGAGAACGGAGGTTGGTGAAACGACGAATGGTGAAGTCGTCGACGCCACCGGCAGCGAGGCCGTCATCGCCACGCCGGGGGTGGCCATGGCCACCAGCGTCGAGATCGACACGGAAGGCTCCGGCGCATCGCCCTTCATCTACCTGCTCATCGCCGTGCTCATCCTGGGCATCGCGGTCGGTCCACCGATCGTCGCCGGTCGCCTGCGTCCGTCGGTGAAGCAGTAGGGTCCCCGTCCTGATGATCCGTCGGTCCATCACCCTCCTCGTGGTCGCGCTCGTTTCCCTCGGAGGACTCTCCGCGTGCTCCGGTGACGACGCGTCCCCGGACGGCACGACACCCGAAGTGGGAATGCCGGATCCGCCGATTCCATCGGAGGTGAACGCCATTCCCTTCACCGTGGGGGCTGTGGCCGCGGCTGGCAACGCCGACGTCCGCATGCAATTGGTGGCGGAGTCGCCGGTGGTCGATGAGGACGTGTTCCTCCTCGACGTGTGGGTGAAGAGTGGTGCGCTCGAGCCCTTCACCATCACGCCGGACATGTTCCGCGTGTACACGGTCGACGGGAAGTCGTACACACCCGAGGCCGTGGGTGACATCGCGCGCTTCGGTGAGGCCACGCTGAACTCCGGAGAGACCCACAGCGGCCTGATGGCCGTGCGGATCACGACGGACTCGGAGCCCGCGATGTTCCTGGCCGACTTCACCGACCTCGGTGAGCGCTTCTTCGCCGTCGCGTTCTCGGTCGACCCCGAGTTCGTGCCGATCTCGCCCGAGGGCTGATCAACCGGGCAAGTCGCCGATGGTCTCGTTCGGACCGACGGCTTCCCACTCACCACGTCGACGGACCAACGCCGACTCCGACGGCAGGAACACCACGGGCACGTTGGCCAGCTTCCTCGTGCGCGCGTGACGGTCGGGTGTCACCTTCTCCGCCTGAGCCACCACGGCCATCCCCGTCACCAGACCGAGGCCCAACGCCAAGGCTCCACCGCGCGGGTCGATCATGGGGTCGCACAATGCCGAGGCGGGTGCACCCGATCCCACGACCACACCACCTTCTTTCAACACGTGATGCAACGCATCGAAGATGGGAGTGTCCTTGATGACACTTCGCAGATGAATGGGGTTGTCACCGACCAACCAGACGGCATCCGCTTTGCGCACCACGTGAGCCGCGTCGGTCTCCATCGCTTCGACCCGTCGCATCACCATCAACGCGTCGATCTCGACTCCGAGTCGTTCACCCCACGACATGGCCGCGGCCACGAGAACCTCTGGACGTTCGAACGCGTCGGCGGTGGGGAGTACCACCACCTTCTTCGCCTTCACCTCGCCGAGCAACCGCCGATCGAGCTCGTCATGAGCGGTGAACGCGCCCCCGCCTTGGAAAACGATGATGCCCTTGTCGGTGGAGTCGCCCATGTCGCGAGCGTACGCCATCACACCGGTTCGAGCAGGTGCGCCTCCAACGAGCGCCAATGATCCTCGGTGACACCAATGGTGGAGCAGAACGCGCGAATGTCACCGTGGGCGGCGCGCAGGTCGCTCAACACGCCGGCGATCGAATCCGGATGCGCGGCTCGGAACACCGCAGGCATCGTGGTGAAACGTTCGGCCAATTCCGGCGCCGCCGTGACCGCCCATTGCCGCGTGCGTTCTCCGGCTTCCTGACTGAGCCCGTAATCAGCGGCCACCGTGGCGTCGTCGACGCCCAATCCTGACAGAAGCAACCCGGCCACCAGGCCCGTGCGATCCTTGCCCGCGGCGCAGTGGAACACCACCGGCGAGTTCTCCGAATCGGCGATCACCCGTAACGCGGCACCCACGAAGTCACCGCCTTGTTCGAGCATCAAGTGGTACTTCTCCCGCAGGAACTCGCTCTGGTGCTCGGACCACTTGCGAGCCTCTTCCATGTCCCAGGTGCGATCGATGATCGAGAAATGATGGAAGTCCACGGGGTAACGATCGACGGGGAAAGTCCCGCGCTCCTGCAGTTCCTCGGCCGTGCGCAGATCGATCACGGTTCGCAAGCCGAGCGGACGCAGCACCTCCAGGTCGTCGGTGGTCAGCCGATACAGACCATCGGCGCGAAAGACCTTTCGCCAGGTGACCCGCCGACCATCACCGGTGGCGTATCCGCCGATGTCCCGGAAGTTGTGCACCGCCGTCAGGGGAACGAAGCGGTCGGGGTGGTCGATCACTCGTTGGATCGTAACCGGCGGTCGTGAACGTCGGGCTTTGTCCGGGTTACCAAACGGTAACTATCATCACGGAAGCCGCGGGATCTCGTCCCCCACTCAAGGAGCACGCACATGGCCATCACGACCGTCGGAGTTGTCGGATCCGGAATCATGGGTTCGGGTCTCGCCGAAGTCATCGCTCGCGGGGGCATGAACGTCATCGTTCGTTCGCGCAGTCAGGCCACCGCCGATGCCATGGTCGCCTCGGTGGGCAAAGGTCTGAGCAAGCAAGTCGAGAAAGGGCGTCTCACCGAAGACGAGAAGGGTGCCATTCTCGGTCGCATCACCGCGGTGAGCGATCTGTCGAAGTTGGCCGACTGTGATCTGGTCATCGAGAGCGTCGTCGAGGATCTCGAGACGAAGAAGTCGCTGTTCGCCGAACTCGACAAGGTCGTCAAGGCCGGAGCGATCATCGCCACCAACACCTCCACTCTTCCGGTGATCGAGTTGGCCATGAGCACCGGTCGCCCCGAGTTGGTCTGCGGTATCCACTTCTTCAACCCGGCCACCGCCATGCCGTTGGTCGAGATCGTGCGTCCGCTGTCGGCCAGCGACGACACCATCGCGGCCGCCACCGCGTTCGCCGAGGCCTGCGGCAAACAGCCCGTGCAGGTGAAGGATCGCGCCGGTTTCATCGTGAACGCGTTGCTCTTCCCGTATCTGAACAACGCCGTGCGCATGCTCGAGCAGGGCACCGCGAACATGGCCGACATCGACACCGCCATGAAGGGCGGTTGCAACTTCCCCATGGGTCCGTTCGCGTTGCTCGACCTGGTCGGCCTCGACACCTCGCTGGCCATCCTCGACGCCCTGTACAACGAGTTCCGCGATCCCAACTACGCCGCCATGCCGACCCTGCGTCGCATGGTGGCGGCCGGACAGCTGGGTCGCAAGACCAAGTCCGGCTTCTACACGTACTGAACCCGATGACCGCGCAGTGGCCGGTCGCCGACGAGGACGCCGCTCGTTTCACCGCGCCACAAAGAGACATCCCCGACACGGAGTGGGACTTCTCGCACGTCGTCTTCGGTGACGACGACCTGATCGCCGTGGGCGCCGACCTCGAGACGGGCACGCTGTTGAACGCTTACTCGAACGGTCTCTTCCCCATGCCGATCGGTCGGGGCAAGCTCGGCTGGTTCAGTCCCGTGCAACGGGGTGTCGTCCCGATCGACGGATTCCATGCGTCGTCCTCGATGCGCAAACACGCCAAGCGATTCTCCGTCCGCTTCGACACCCGCTTCACCGAGGTCATGACGGCCTGTGGAGACAAGAAACGCGAGCACGGTTGGATCAACGATGAATTCATCGCGGCCTACTCCGAGTTGCACCAACATGGGTGGGCACATTCGTGCGAGGTGCTCGTCGACGACGAGTTGGTCGGCGGCGTCTACGGGGTTCGCATCGGACGCTTCTTCGCCGGTGAGAGCATGTTCCATCGACGCACCGACGCCTCCAAGGTCGCCCTCTGGGCGTTGACTGCCACCATGGCCGCGGCGGGCATGAGGCTGTTCGACGTTCAATGGACCACCCCCCATCTCGTGTCCCTCGGGGCCGTCGACGTGCCCCGCGTGGAATATCTGAGACTTCTGTCCGAGGCGAGAAACGCCTGAATTTCCCGACAGACTGACCAAATGGCCGACGTTCAGAAGACCGGAGCTCGACAGACCAAGCGCGACGAGCCGTGGTTGATGCGCACCTACTCGGGGCACTCCACCGCCAAGGCATCCAACGAGCTGTACCGAACCAACCTGGCCAAGGGTCAGACCGGTCTGTCCATCGCCTTCGACCTGCCGACGCAAACCGGTTACGACCCCGACTCGCTGATGGCCGCCGGTGAGGTGGGCAAGGTCGGCGTGCCGGTGGCGCACCTCGGACACATGCGCACGCTGCTCGACGGCATCCCGCCCGGACAGATGAACACGTCGATGACCATCAACGCCACGGCGGCCTGGTTGCTCGCTCTGTACGTGGCCAATGCCGAGGATCAGGGCGTCGCCCGCGCCGCCTTGCGCGGCACCACGCAGAACGACATCGTCAAGGAGTATCTGTCGCGGGGCACGTACATCTTTCCGCCCGTCCCCTCGCGACGACTGATCGTCGACATGGTGGCTTGGTGTGCCAACAACGCGCCCAAGTGGAATCCCATGAACGTGTGCTCGTACCACCTGCAAGAGGTGGGCGCCACGCCGGTACAGGAGATCGCGTACTCACTGGCCACCGCGGTCGGAGTTCTCGATGCCGTGCGTGACTCCGGGCAGGTTCCTCCGGAACAGTTCGCCCAGGTCTTCGGGAGCATCTCGTTCTTCGTGAACGCCGGTATTCGATTCATCGAGGAAATCTGCAAGATGCGGGCCTTCACCGAACTGTGGGATCGCATCGGCCTCGAGCGCTACGGCGTCACCGACGACAAGGCCCGTCGCTTCCGCTCCGGCGTGCAGGTGAACTCTCTCGGACTCACCGAGGCACAGCCCGAGACCAATGTTCAGCGCATCGTGCTCGAGATGCGGGCGGTGTCGCTGTCGAAGAACGCCCGTGCCCGCAGCATCCAATTGCCGGCGTGGAACGAGGCCCTCGGTCTGCCACGTCCGTGGGACCAACAGTGGAGCCTGCGCATGCAACAGGTGTTGGCCTTCGAGACCGACCTGCTGGAATACGGCGACATCTTCGACGGCTCCACCGTCATCGAGTCCAAGACCGCCGAGTTGCGCGATGCGGCGTGGGCCGAGTTCGAGGACGTGCTGGCGAACGGCGGCGCGTTCGAATCCGTCGACATGCTGAAGGGTCGTCTGGTGAAGTCGATGGCCGAACGCAGCCGTCGCATCGAGAGTGGCGAGCAGGTCGTGGTCGGTGTCAACAGCTACACCGAGTTCGAGTCGTCACCCCTCGGTGGCGAGGGCAACATCGTGAAGGTCGATCCCGACGTCGAACGACAGATGATCGACGACGTGAACGCGTGGCGGGCCAACCGTGACGAATCCGCCGTGCGGGCCGCCCTCGACGAGTTGCGTCGGGCGGCGCTGGGTTCCGACAACATCATGGAGCCGTCCATCGCACTGGCTCGAGCGGGCGGAACCACCGGCGAGTGGTCGGGAGTGTTGCGGGAGGTGTTCGGCGAATACCGCGCTCCCACCGGTGTGGCCGCGGCGGTCGGCAAGCGCCCCGGCGAGTTGGCGGCGGTCGCCGAGTTCGTGCGTTCCATCCCCGGTGGGCCGCCCAAGATCCTGGTGGCCAAGCCCGGACTCGACGGTCACAGCAGTGGCGCCGAGCAGATCGCCGTGGCGGCCCGCGACTCGGGAATGGAAGTGGTGTACTCGGGCATCCGTCTCACCCCGGAGCAGATCGCGGCCAGTGCCCGCGACGAGGACCCCGACGTGATCGGTCTGTCCATCCTGTCGGGATCGCACATGGCGTTGGTCCCGGCGGTGTTGGCCCAATTGCGCGCCCAAGGCGTGGATTCACCGGTGGTCGTCGGCGGCATCATCCCCGAGGAGGACCGACCCACATTGTTGGCTTCGGGCGTGACCGCGGTCTACACGCCCAAAGATTTCCAGCTCAGCACCATCATGCGCGACATCGCCGAGATCGTCGCCGCCAATCGCGGCTGACTTTCAGGCGGCGCGTTCGGCGTCGATCCAGCGCTCGAGCACCGGACCACTCTCGAAGCTGGTGATCAACGCGTAACGCGGGGTGTTCGCGTTGTGCACAACCACGTGCCACAGCCGTTGCGTGTCGACCACGAAGCGCGCGCCGCGCGCCAACGGTACTCGTCGCTCGGTGGCGCGATCGGGAAGTCCGTCGGCGTCGTTGTCCATGAGCAACATGTAACTGTCGGGAGAATCGGTGAGCTCCACCCACGAACGCACCACCCAACCCTCGTCGTCGGGATTGAAGCGGTTGTTGTCG
>SYCH01000240.1 GCA_005787025.1 Actinomycetota bacterium
CCTCCGATGAGGCGGTAGAGCCGTTCGGCGGGCCCGAGTCCGATGCGATGTCGCCACCATGACGATCCCAGAACGATGGCGATCCAGAGCGTCGTCGAGACGATCAACGCGGTGGCCAACCCGCGCGCGTCGATGATGGACCACCATCTGAAGAGCACGTAGTAGACCACCACGTGCAGGAGGTACGCGGTCAGGGTCATCTGCCCCGCTCGTTGGATGAATCGCACGAGCCGTGTCGGTGCGAATCGTTCGACGAACACGCACACCAGGGCGAAGGAGGTGATGGCGATGGCGATGGTGGTGATGGAGTAACCCAGACCCCGCTGGAAGGGTTCCATGCCGATGAACCCCTCGAAGCCGGAACCGTCGGTGACGAGATCGGAGACGACGTGGTGAATCAGGTAAGTGCCCGCGGTGAGCAGCCCACCGATCAGGGCGATCGATCGGGCGTGTCGTTGGAAGCGTTCCACGTGTCGACCGACGACGATCCCAGCGATGAAGAACGCGAGCCAGGGCAACACGGGGTGCGTGTAGCCCGTGAAGGTCCGGCCGATGAGATCCGCGATGGTGTCGATCTCGCGGGGGTCGAGCCACTCGATGCGCTCCGCGCCCGATGGTCGCGACGTGAGCCACGCGTTCAGTCCGCCGGCGGCGATGATCGTGCCCGAGGCCAACACGACGAGTGCGCGATCGGACAGGCCGACGATGACCGCGGCGATGATCAGATAAGCGCCATAGTAAAAGAGGATCGTCCCGCCCCACGCGTGATTCAGGGCCAGACCCGCGGCGTAGAGAAGAAGTCCGCGGCGAGCCAGACGTGATCGAATCGAGCCGTGCTCGATGCGATCGTTCGAACGAACGGCGCTCGAAGCCATGAGGGCGACACCGATTCCGGCCATCAACACGAAGGTGGCGGCAAAGCGCGTGCTGAGCACACCGTCGAAGGGATGGAACAAGCGATCTCCGAATCCGTCACCCAACATCCGTGCGTTCAAGAAGCCGTGGTAATTCATGACGATCACCCCGAGCAGGGCGAGGGTTCGCGTGACATCGGGCGCCACCCGACGCGGGGTGGGTGAGAGCGTCGACACCGTGGTCAGATCCAGTCGACGCGATCGACCGCGGTCATGATGAGCGGTCGTTGCACGTCGACACGGTCACCGATGGCGGGCGCGGCCTGGTCATCAGCGATGACCACCATGCTGGTGTGCATGTGCGGTGGTTCGATCAAGGTCAGACGACGTTGGGCGAAGTGGAACGGTGAGCGACCATCGTCGAGAGGCACGACTCCATGCGCCGATCCGCAACCGATGACGGCCAACGAGCCGTCGTGTTCGATCGTCGCGAGTCGATATCCGGCTCGGTCACCGCGGCGAACGTGTCGAACGTCGATGACGTCGGCACCGAGATGGAACATCGACTTGTCGCCGTGCCACAATGCGGTGCCTAGTCGCAGGAACCACTCTCGGTCGGTGAACTCACGTCGAAGTTCGGTGAGCCCGTCGCCGTCGATGTGGCTGGCCCAAACCGCGAGACCGTTCAGTGACGCATCGAGCGACCCGACGATGTCGGCGATCTCACGCACGTGGTCGTCGTTGGTGCCGGCGAGCGGTGGGTGGATGGACAGACCGATGACCATGCAACCGGCGCGGCGAGCGGCGTCGGCCAACTCGGCGACCTGTGATGGCGGGCAACCGTGACGGTTCATGGATGAGCGAACCTTCACCAGAACGGGTCGCCCGGTCGCGGTGGCCACATGCGCGAGCGAGCCGATCGTGACGATGGTGTCCTCGCGCAGGTCGGGTCGGGGGGTCACCAGGGGCGTGAGGACCACCGGCGTGCGATCCGTGGGCACGCTCGACACCTCGTCGGCCGTGCCGACAGCAAGGTGTGACGCCAAGGTGGCCGCGCGCCGGGCCAGCCACTCCCGACCGAATCCGTATCCGTTGCCCTTGACCACGGGGACCAGGCCGTTCACGCGGGAGGCCACCGCGCCGACGTGGGACTCCCACGCTTGTCGGGTGACGGTCAGAACCAAGGTCACGGTGCGACGCTACCGAGAGCGCTCGAGGGTGAGGGGCCGGGGGATCAACCCACGCGACGAAATACGACTTGTTCGGTCGGGATTAGACCCGTAGCCTGAACCCATGTCGCTCCCCCGGGAAACCTCGTCTCGAACGGGCCTGTTCAGCTTTCCGAACCCGGTGAACGAGACCTCGGCCCGATTGGTGGCCGCCGGTGCCGTGGCGCAGTCGGTGTTGTTCCTGATCGTCCGGGAGTGGTGGGTGCTCGTGCCGTTGACCTACGGCTTCGTGGCGCGGGTGCTGACCGGTCCGACCCTCAGCCCGTGGGGAACCATCGTGACCCGATTCATCACCCCGCGTGTTCATCGTGAGCACACGTTCGTGCCCGGTCCGCCGAAGCGATTCGCTCAAGGGATCGGAGCCGTGTTCACGGTGGGGGCGTCGGTGGCGTGGGCGTTGGGTGCCCCGACGGTGTCGTACGTGTTGATCGCGGGTTTGACGGTGGCGGCCAGCCTCGAAGCCTTCGCCGGGTTCTGTCTCGGCTGCGTGATCTTCGGACGATTGATGAGGTGGGGCGTGATCCCCGCGGAGATCTGCGAGGAGTGCAACGACATCTCCAAGCGCCTCGTCCGCCCCACCGCCTGAGACGACGCGTCGACGCGAGCGCTGTCAGTCGAGGACGGGAATCAGGGCGCCGACGTCGCGTTTCTCGATCGCACCCTTCCACACCCCGGTTCCGTAGGCCACGTCATCGGCCACGCGCATCATCACGTATCGCACCGGGTCCACGTCGGGACGCGTCGACAGCCACGTCGACACGTTCGGCACCACCGCGGCGACCATCGCCACGTGCCGGGCTCGTCGCGAGAACAGACACACCACCATCGTGAGGGGCCACCACGTGCGTGTCAGTGCGCTCGCGATGAGACGACCGGCGTGCAGGTTGCCGCGACCGGCCAGACGCACCGCGATCGGCGCGCGGTTCTCCACGGTGTTCAACTTGCGGACCAGCATCGTTGTCGAGGCCAACGCGGTTCCCAGCCCGACCACCGCATGTCCGGCCGCGGCGAGGGCCCACGACACGGCGCTCCACCGATTGAGGCGCAACGGAGCGACCGCACCCGGATGCCGAGCGTGAAGAGCCGCCGCCGCCGAGCCATAGGACACGCGCTGTTTCCAGGCCGCGATCATCGACGCTCGGGGTCGGTGGAACACGGTCACCGATGCTTCGTAGCGGCACCGTGACCCACCGGAGTCGAGGCGCCACACCAGATCCACGTCCTCGCCGTAACGCAACGTCTCGTCGAAGCCACCGATGGAACGCGCGACGTCGGTGCGCATCATGATGGCGGCCGCCGGAACGTAGGAAACGCGGGTGCCCGCGCGCACACGAGCCGGTTCCGGTCCCAGATCGAGCGGCGAGCTCGATCGCTCGTAGCGAGCGAGCAACGACGGGCCCGGGTCGCTCGACACGCGTGGGGCCACCGCCGCGAGACGATCGTCGTCGAAATGGGCGAGTAGCGAGCCCCATGCGTCGGGGTCCCAGATCACATCGGCATCGACGAAAAGCACGAGATCGGTGTCGACTTTGCTCAGTCCCGCGTTGCGGGCGGCCCCCGGTCCGCCGGCGACGTCACGTCGTAGAACCTCGGCACCGGGAACTGGGTCCAGCGGAATGCGCGAACCGTCGTCGACCACGATCACCCGTGACGC
>SYCH01000047.1 GCA_005787025.1 Actinomycetota bacterium
CATGGCCTCGCCGAACACCGCGTAGGTGATGTTGTTGGACGTCAACGCGAAACGCTCCACCGTGAAGCGTGTCTGTCCGTCGGCCAGCGCGGCCTCGGGTCGCTCGGCCACGCGACTCGTCCCGACATCGTTGCGCACCACCTCGATGACCGTTTCCATGTTCTCCCCTTCCGTTCTGGTTCTACTTCTCCACCGCTGACCCGACGACGCTCTCAGGTCCGACGCTCGCGAGCCGCCGGCATCCAGTTCGGGCCGGCGGTTTCGTCGATGCGGGCCAGAAGTCTCTCACCGATCGGCTCGACCAGATTCACGTACCGCGTCGTGATCTCCTCGCCCAGGTTGCGCCAGACCCGAACACACAGTTCGTTCGTGCGCTCCTCGATCAATTCGCGAACCGCCAGACCGGCGGCGTTGACCACTCCGCCCTCGGCGAGACCGCGGGACTCGAGATCGGCGAAGGCTTCGAAAAGGGCCGCTTCATCGGCTCCGCGGCTCTGGGCGATCCATCCTCCGTAGTTCAGGTGCGCGTCGTGCAGGATTCCGGCCTGCACCCGCGAGATGTCCTCGCTCGTGAGGATGGCGAAATGCGTGTCACCACGCCATTCGCGAATGCAGTTCACGGCCAGCCAGGCCGACACCAGCTCGTCCTCGGGTCGTGGGGCCTGGCGATGTGCGGCGAAGCAGACTCTCCCCGATTCGGGCAGCTCATCGGCCACGGCCCACAACGCCGGCCCCATCTCGGCGAGTTCGTCGACGATCTCGGGAACGTACCGACGCAGGCCTTCACCAACCGCCACGTTGCGGGCGTCGTAGATCTGCTCCCACGTGGTGTGAGCGAGGGCGGTCTCGATGGCGAACTTCAGGAATCCGGGATGGATGGAATAGAACGCGGCCGCCACGGGCTGCGGACCGGCCGGCAACAACGGCGCCGCACGACTGGCCGCGTAATAGCCGAGACCGTTGGGCACTCCGAGCGCGGTGTACAACTCGATCGCCCGGGGATCCCAGTAGATCCAACCGATCAATCGATGCGAGGCGAACGACGCGCGGGCCGTCAATTCCGTCCAATCGGTCACGATGCCTTCCCCTCTTGTTCTGACACTACAACTGACAGTTATAGTTGGCGACCATGACCTTGCGCGGAATCCGTCGTCCCTTCATCGTGCTCACCGTGAGCATGATGATCGTCTCGTGTTCCTCGGATGACTCGACCGGCACGTCATCCGACAGGCCGACCACGCTGACGCCCACCATCGACAGTCCCGCCTCGACCGTAACCCCCGAGCCGGAGACCACCACGAGCCTCGCCGCCGAGTTTCCCATGGTTCGTGGCAGTCGGTATTGCGAGCTGTTGTTCCTGCGCGCGACGGAAACGGGCATTCAGGCCACCGTCTACGGCACCCAGGGTCGTGGTTACTGCCCACAGGCCGACTTGGATGCGCTCGATACCACCCCGTTGGCCGCCGAGATGAACGCGTTGTTCGTCCTGCGAAACGGGCCACGCGTCTGGTTGGTCGATTCGGTCGTGAAGACCGACATCGACGAGTCGGAACGCCGCACGTTCGGAAATCTCGAGATGAACCGACTCGCCGTCGTCGACATCGCCGACCCCAGCACGATCGGTCGGCCGTACACGTGGCAGGAAGTGGACCGGCGCAGCGTGTTCACATTCGCGGCGGGCTCGACCGAGTTCTTCCTCACCGATCCGGACGGGAATCGATTCGTGATGCAGGCCTTCAGCCAGCAACTCGATCCGAACGTCGATGAAGCATCTTTGTCGACCCTCGGCGAGCGACTGGCCTTGCCCTCTGGCTGGACCTATTCCGTCGAGGTGATCGACGAGGATCTCGTCGTCGACACCATGAGCATCAAGGCGCGCGTCTTGCAGGACGAATTCCAGAACAGTTACTCCTGGATCCCCACATCCTGAGCGGGACGCACACAACTGTGTGGAGCTAAAGGGAATTGAACCCTTGACCTCTTCCAGGCCATGGAAGCGCTCTGCCAACTGAGCTATAGCCCCGGAACGGGATGCCGAAACGATACCGCCCCCATGGCAACTCCCCAAACGCGCGTCAGTCGTTCGCGGGGGCTTTCCAGTCCACGCGCGGAGCGTCCTTGTACAAACGCTCGATCTCGTAGAACTGACGCATTTCCTCCAGGAACACGTGCACGACCACGTCGCCGTAGTCCAACAGCACCCACTGCTGCTCGCGGTGACCCTCGGTGCGCCCCGGCGATCGCCCGCATTCGGCCTTCACTCGCTCCTCGATCTCGTCGGCGATGGCCCGCACGAGTCGGCGGTTCGACGCCCCGGTGACCACGAACAATTCGGTGATGGTCAGCACTTGGCCGACCTCCAGCACGATGGTCTCGGTGCCCTGCTTGTCGTCGGCCGCTCGGGCCGCCACCAGTGCCAGTTCGACACTGGCGTCGCGACCGGTGGGTGAATCGGGTGTCATGCAGGGGTCGTCTCTGTTGGCGACGTCGCGACGGAATCGACCGTCAGGTCATCGGGGTCGATGTCGGGATCGGGACGTGAGCCGTTCTGCAGGAAGTCGATGAAGTTGGAACCGAGCACGATCTGGACATCGATTCCTTCCACTCGCTCGCTGGCGGCCTCGAAGGCGATCTCCCCGAACAGCGTCGTGAGCGGCTCGGACATGGCCCTCTCCACCTCGTCGCTGTAATAGATGGTCGTCGTCGCCGGAACCTCGACGTCGACCGACCTCACCAGAATCACGTTCGTGCCCATGTACAGCAGGCGGAACGTGGCTTCTTGAATGACGGTCGAGTCGGGGAACGGACTGTCGATCTGCACGCTGAGAGTCGGGTACACCGGCACCATGGCGCTCGGCGCGGCGCTGGCCATGACCATCACCACTTCACCGAGGTTGTAGCCATAAACGTCGATGTCCAAGGGGTTCTTCGCGGCGTCGGTGATTCGTTGTGCACCGACCTGCCACACGCTGATCGGCCCCGCCAGGAGCGCCGACATCAACGTCGTGACATCGGCCGGCGTTTGGGCACCGACATCGGGAATCACTGCCGCGGGCGTGGCCCCGAGTGCGCCCGTGCCCACGGCGGCGGCGATGGCGTCCCA
>SYCH01000241.1 GCA_005787025.1 Actinomycetota bacterium
CAGGCTACTGCCCGGACAGTCTTCGTCTCAGGAGATCCAACGACGAGATCACCGCCATTTGACGCATCTGATCGCGTTGACCGGGCAGGCGCAACAACGTCGCGGTGGCCGGTCGATCCGGAAGCGCCACACCGACCCACAACGTGCCCACGGGTTGTCCGTCCTGTTCGGTCGGGCCGGCCACTCCGGTCAACGACAGCCCGACCGATGATCCGAGCACCCGACGAGCCCCTTCGGCCATGGCGATGGCGGCCTGCTCGCTCACCACCGGACCACGCGGCACGTCGAGCACGTCGAACTTCACCTCGCTGGCGTACGACACCACCGAGCCTTGCAGCACATCGCTGGCCCCGGGGATCGCCGTCAAACGACCCGACACCAAACCGCCCGTCACCGACTCGGCGAGCCCCAACGACCATCCGCGCTCGCGCAACAGGTCCAGCACCACCGATTCCATCGTCTGGGTGTCGCGACCGAAGACCACCTCACCCACCAATTCACACACCCGCGCGTCCCATGCATCCAACGTGGCGCGGGCTTCGTCGGCCGTCGAACCCTTGGCGGTGAGGCGCACCTTGATGCCCTCCCAACCGCTGGCGAGGAACGCCAAGGTGGGACTCCCCAACGACTCCAATTCGGCGATGATCGGATTCAAACGCTCGTTCAAACCACTTTCGCTCTCGCCCCACGTGCGGATCACGCGACTGACGATCACCGACGAGTCGCCACCGCGACGTCGAAGATCCGGGAGAACCGCACGATCCATCATGTCGTGCATCTCGTGCGGCACTCCGGGCACCGCATAGACCACCTTGTCCCCCACCGGGCAAATGAGACCCGGTGCGGTTCCGCGCGTCTGATGGATCACCGTGGCTCCCCGCGGAACCATGGCCTGTTGCAGGTTGTTGTCGGCCATGCGACGACCACGGGACTCGAAGATCGAACGAATCACGGCGGCGATGTCGTCGTGCATTTCCAGGGGTTGGCCCATGACCTCGGCGATGGCGTCACGGGTGAGGTCGTCGTGCGTCGGACCGAGACCGCCGCACATGATCACCGCGTCGGCGTCGGCCAACGCGGACCGCAGAACGTTCACGATGCGTTCACGATTGTCGCCCACCTTCACCTGGATGAGGGAGTCGATTCCGTTGGCCGCCAACCGCTCACCGATCCACGAGGAATTGGTGTCGACGATCTGCCCCAGCAGCAGTTCGGTTCCGACGGCGATCACGGAGCAACGCACGTCAGCCCGCCGTCGCCGGAGTGGCCCCACGAAGCCGGTGCGCCCGCCACATGTACTGCAAACCGCTTCCCACGGTGAACGCCACCGAAATCCACAACAACCACAGCCACAGCCAGGTGGCGTCGTCCGACGTGAGCGGCGCGATCGCGAAAGCCACGCTCAGCTGCTGGAAGAGGGTTTTCCACTTGGCCAATCGACTGGCGGGCACGCTGATGCCCTTGGCTCCCACCAGCACGCGGTACATGCTGATGGCCACTTCGCGCGCACCGATGACGGCCACGGGCACGATCCAGTAGATGTCCCGACTGACGAGGGCGAACATGGCACCCAACACCAAGACCTTGTCGGCCAACGGATCGAGAAAGGCACCCGATCGGGTGGCTCCGTGACGACGCGCGAGGTATCCGTCGATGCCGTCGCTCGAGCACAAGACGAACCAGAGTGCCAAGGCCACCCATGACCCCCGCGAAGAGTCCGGAATGACGACGAACATCAGGGGGGACACCAAAATGCGTCCGACCGTGACCGCGTTGGCCCACGTGGCGATGGCATTGGGGTCGACCGGCACGCATTCATCGTGCCACATCGCACCGGACGAAACCGACTTCGCGTCGGTGCCGTTCACGGGCGATTCAGTCGGCGATGAGATCAGGCCCCATCGCGGACCGCACCGTGACGTCGTGGAATTCACCGACCGCCAAGGAGTCGGGGATCTCGACGATGCCGTCGATCTCGGGCGCCTCACGGTGGCTGCGACCGACACCGGCTTCGTCGACCAACACTCGAATTCCGCAACCGACCAAGTCGTCGCGGCGGCGAGCGGTGATGGCGTCTTGCATCTCGGACAGCTCCGCGAGTCGATCGCGCATCAGACCCTCGGGGACCACACCATCGAGGTCGTACGCGTAGGTGCCTTCCTCGGGCGAATAGGCGAAGAATCCGCACCAATCCAGTTGGGCCTCGGCGACGAAATCGAGGAGTTGATCGTGATCTTCTTCGGTCTCGCCCGGATAACCGACGATGAAGTTGCTACGAAACGCCGCCTCCGGTTCGCGGCGACGAATGTCGGCGATGCGATCCAGGAATCGTCGTCCGTCGCCCCAGCGTCGCATGCGCCGGAGCAGGGACTTGCTCACGTGCTGCAGCGACAAGTCGAAGTACGGCACCCCGCTGTCGAGGATCGCGTCGATCAGGTCGTCGGTGAGGTCACTCGGATACAGGTACAACAACCGGGTCCGATCGACTCGCTCGCTCACCGCGCGCACCAACGGCACGATGGAGCCCGCACCGAGATCTTCGGGACGGTCCTTGCCGTAGCTGGCCAGATCCTGGGCGATCAGGACGATCTCGCGCGCCTGCAGTTCCTCGACCTCGCGCAGGATCGAGTCGACGTCGCGACTGCGTTGCGGTCCGCGGAACGACGGAATGGCACAAAAGCCGCACGAGCGGTCACACCCCTCGGCGATCTTCACGTAGGCCCACGGGGACGAACTCTTCGGGCGCGGCAGATTCAAGAGATCGAGCGAGGGAACCGGTGCACTCCCCACCGGGATCAATTTGCGCATGGCGGGCTCGTGAACCGGGACCCCGAATCCGGCCACCAAATCGACTTCGGGCAACTCCGCGGCCAGTTCGTCCCCGTAGCGCTCGGCCATGCAACCGGTGACCACCAAACGCGACGTGTCCCGTCGACGTTCGTCGAGGCTCAAGATGGTGTCGATCGACTCCCGCCGCGCCTCGTCGATGAAGGCACAGGTGTTCACCACCACCAAGTCGGCCAACTCGGCGGAATCGGTCGCGACCATGCCGTCGGCCAGGAGGGTTCCGATCAACTTGTCGGAGTCCACTTGGTTCTTCGGACAGCCGAGCGTCTCGACGTAGAAGCGCTTCTGCGGGCCCGACACGCTGGTCAGGCTACCGGTCGCCTCACGCCGAGTGGGCGAGGCGCAGACCGGGCCACGGCCATTCCATCTTCACCAGTCGCCCGGTTCCCGACAAGGTGATCCATGCCGTGTTCGAGCCGTCGGCGGCGAAGCAGATGTTGGTCGTCAACAAGTCACCGGTGGCGATGTGCCGCAGGATCTCGCCATTGGGTGCGATGACGGTGATGCCACCGTTCACCAGAGTCGCCACGCACACGTTGCCCGCGCCATCGACCGCCAACGAATCGAGCAACTGCAAACCGGGCAATCCGCACAACACCACGCTGGTGTCTCCGGGCATGGTCGGCGACAACACACCGGGCGACACGACGTCGCGCTGGAACACGCGACCGGTGTGGGTCTCGGCCCAATAGATCTTCTTGCCGTCGGGCGACAATCCGATTCCGTTGGGTGATTCCGCGGGGAAATCCACCTCCACGATCGATGAGCCGTCGACCTTGGCGTAATAGATGCCCGACAGGTCGCTCGTTCGGGCCACGAGATCGCGGATGCCGTGATCGGTGAAGTAGAAGCCCCCGTGTTCGTCGAACACCAGGTCGTTCGGAGAGCGCAACGGATGACCGTCGCACGACGTGTACAAGTCCGTCACGGCGCCGGTCGCCAGATCGACGCGCTGGATCCGACCACCGCTGTATCGCGTCGAATCGAACGGTCCCGGAAACGACAGACCGCCGAAGTCGATCTCGGTGAAACTGCCCCCGTTGTTGCACAGGTACAAGGCGCCATCGGGACCGATGGCCGCTCCGTTGGGTCCCCCCACGATCTCGGCGACGGTCTCTTTCGAACCGTCAGGACGCACGCGCGTGATGCGCGGACCGAACATCTCCACCAACACCACGCTGCCGTCCGCCATGGCGATCGGGCCTTCGGGAAACTTCAGCCCCGCGGCGACTTCGATGATTTCCCCGGTGTTCGTCATCCCCCGATCATGCCATGCCGGAGCGAACGTCTTTTCAGCCGAGGGCCTCGAACTCCTCGACCGTCATGAGCACCTCGCGGGCCTTGCTGCCCACGCTCGGCCCGACCACGCCTCGCTCCTCGAGTAGGTCCATGATGCGCCCGGCGCGGGCGAAGCCCACCTTCAACTTGCGCTGCAACATCGAGGTGGAGCCCAGTTGGCTGCGCACGACCAGTTCCATGGCCGCCTTCATCAACGTCTCGTCGTCATCGTCGTCGCTGTAACTCTCGGTGATGGCCAGCCCCGCCGGACTGCCGGCGGCGGGCTCGTCGCCCTCGACGCCCTTCACGTACGTCACCTCGGGGGCCTGCTTGCGCCAATGGGTCACCACCTTGCGCACCTCGTCCTCTTCCACCCAACATCCTTGGATGCGCTGGGCCACCGACGAGTTGCCCGGCAACAACAACATGTCGCCCTTGCCCACCAGCTTCTCGGCACCCACCTGATCGAGGATGACGCGGCTGTCGGTCTGACTGGACACCGAGTACGCCGCGCGCGCGGGAACGTTGGCCTTGATGACCCCGGTGATGACGTTCACCGACGGACGCTGGGTGGCCACGATGAGGTGGATTCCGACCGCACGAGCCTTTTGCGCGATGCGGGTGATGCTCTCTTCCACGTCACGAGCCGCCACCATCATGAGGTCGTTCAGCTCGTCGACCACCACCACGATGAAATACATGCGCTCGGCGACCGTGTCGGCGCCCTTTTCCGCTTGGATTTCGCCGCGATCGAAGGCGGCGTTGTAGCCGGTGATGTCGCGATACCCCATCTCGAACAACAGGTCGTAGCGACGCTCCATCTCGCGCACGGCCCACGACAAGGCGTTGGCGGCCTTCTTCGGGTTGGTGACCGGTTGCGTGAGCAAGTGCGGAAGGCGCGCGTACTGACCCATCTCCACCTGCTTGGGGTCGATCAGGATCATGCGTACCTGATCGGGAGTGGATCGCATCAACAACGACGTGATGATGCAGTTGATACCGCTCGACTTTCCCGCACCGGTGGCGCCGGCGATGAGCAGGTGGGGCGTGGTGGCCAGGTTCAAGAAGACCGACCGACCCGCGATGTCCTTGCCCACGGCCACGTCGAGCGGGTGCGTGGCCAGTTTCGACTCGGCCGAGGCCATGATGTCGCCGAGGGACACCAACTGCCGCGACCGGTTGGGCACCTCGATACCGATGAGCGACTCACCGGGAATCGGCGCCAGGATGCGCACGTCGGTGGCGGCCATGGCGTAGGCGATGTCCTTTTGCAGGCTCGTCACCCGCGCCACCTTCACGCCGGGGTGCAATTCGAGTTCGTACCGGGTGACCGTGGGTCCGACGGTGCGGCCCTTCAACGTGACGTCGACACCGTGCGACCGCAACGACTCCTCCAGCAAACGTCCTCGCTCGCTGATCTCGACGTCGTCGATGGCCTGCTTGCCCGAACGGCTGAGCAACGACGCCGCCGGCAGCACCCACTCGCTCGGCGGAGCCACCGGTGTGTCGAGTCGACCCTGCGTGTGCGGCTCGGATGCTTCGGCTCGCGGCGTGCGCTTGCGCCGCTCCGGTTTGGCCTCCGGCTCTTCGACTTCTTCCTCGGACTCGTCGGCCACCTCGTCGTCAGCGACCTCGGATTCGTCAGCGACCTCGGATTCGGCGGTGTCGTCGTCAGCCAAGAAGGGGTCGTACACCCCTTCGCCGGAATACTCCGCTTCCTCGGACTCGCCGGAGACCGTTTCGGTTTCCCGCTCGGGGTTCATCACCTGACGAAGGTTGGACCCGATACCCCCGAACAAGCGCGACAGCGTCGAA
>SYCH01000242.1 GCA_005787025.1 Actinomycetota bacterium
ATCACGATCACCGCCGCGGCCAACGACGACATGATGACGCCGAGGATGGTGACCGTGATGAGCAACTCGACGAGGGTCATCCCCCGATCGGTCTCGTCACGAGATGACGCGCGGAAAGACATTGTTCTTCACCACCTCGAGCGTCTTGGTGTACCCCGACGGAGAGGTCACCGAAATGGTGATCAATTGCAGGGTACGGGCGGTGGTGAGCGACGCGGATTCGTTGCACTGGCCGGCCGTGAGTCCGTTGGTGGCGACCCAGGTGCCTTGTGACGGCGACGACGGCGACCAGTGGCGCAACGAGACCAACGTGACGGTGGTGACGGGCCAGTCCACCGAACCGGCGGCGGCTTGCACGATGGGTAAGTATCCGCCGTTGCCGGTGAGTGTGGGGCAGGGGATGTAGGCGTAGTTCGCCAGCCGATCTGCTGCGCTACCCAACACGGCCTCGACCTTGGCTTGGTCGTCGGAGAAGCGCGACAAGCGCACCGACGTCCACATGGCCCCCAACACGCCGGCGACGACGAGGCCCATCAGCGAGACGGCGATCACCGTCTCCACCAGGCTGGCGCCTTCGTCTTTCCTCGAATGTCGTGCCATCAACCGGTCCCGTCTCGCGCTCGGACGGGTATCGGCGTGCGGCCGTGGCTGTTTCGTCAGGCTTTCGTCAAGACACCGGCGACACGTGTCGTCTCACGGTCGTGGACGACGCGCGAGGGTCAGTGGATGACCCCGGCCGCGCGCAGAGCCACGGGGTCGAGGCCGATCTCGGCCACCACGTCGTCGCTGTGCTGGCCGGCCGAGGGAGCGAAGTCACCCACGCGGGCCGGCGTGGACGAGAAGCGGGCCGCGGGTCGTGGCTCGCGCACGCGGCCCGCGGTGGGGTGTTCGCGCTCGATGAAGACCTTGTTGTTCTCGATCTGGGGCTGGGAGGGCAGATCGGGAATGCGCACGACCGATGCGGCGGGGACATCGTTGGCCTGCGCGCGCTTCACGAAATCGGCGGCCTCCATCTGCGCGTTCAGTTCCGACATGAGCGGTACCAACTGCGACGCGTTCTGGCCGCGCGCCATCATGGACGAGAAACGAGGATCATCGGCCAGTTCGGGTCGACCATACGTTGCGCACAATCCGCGGAACTCGTCGTCGCTCACCACCGAGACCGCGGCGAAACCGTCCTTCAAACGCGTGATGCCGTAGTTCTCGCCGATGGTCGGCGTGCGATTCGCATCGTCGTCCAACAGCACGGCGTCCATGCCCGAATCGGGCCACATGAAGGCGACCGCCGCGTCGAGCATCGCCAGCACGACGTGTTGCCCTTCGGCATTGCCGGCGGCTCGCGCGAACAGGGCGGCGGTGATCGCTTGGGCGGCCGTGAGCGAGGTGACCTTGTCGCAGATGAGCGTGCGGAACAGCTCCGGTTCTCCGGTTCGGGGATCCGTCTGCACACCGGCCAGGCCGGATGCCGCTTGGATGACGTTGTCGTACACCCGGTGTCCGCTCGCCGGGCCGTCGGGACCGTAGCCACTGATGCTGCAGTACACGAGCCGCGGGTTCACGGCGCGCAGGTCCTCGTAACCGATTCCCAGTCGTTCGACCGCGCCGGGTCGGAAATTCTGGATGACGACGTCGGCGGTGGCCGCGAGCTTCTTCAGCAGATCGATGCCCTCGGGCTTCTTGAGGTCGATCACGATCGATCGTTTGCCCCGGTTGTTGTTCAGGAAGATGCCGGTCATCCCGCCCTTGGAGGAACCCAGATAGCGCATGAAGTCGCCGAGACCCGGCGATTCCACCTTGATGACGTCGGCACCTTGATCGGCCAGCATCATTCCGGCGAGCGGACCGGAGATCATCACGGAGAGATCGAGAACCTTGATTCCGGTCAAGGGGCCGGGCGGTGTGGAGGTGTCGTCAGTTGTCGGCATGAGCCATGTTGCCCGACGAACCCCGTCGCGAAATGCGTCGAGCGAGCAGGAGTCCGAGAAAACCGAACAGGATCGCCATGATCAGGTTCGACGCGAGCGCATGGGAGAGGGGCCATTGGGTGCGATCCGACGCGGCCACCGTGGCGCCACCGAGGCCGCCCATCAGGGCGAAGCCCACGTTGTCGGCCAGATTGATCTGGCTTCCGATGGTCCCCTCGGTTCCGCTGTCGGCGTACTCGAGGGCGGCGGCCGACGTCGGCACGAAGAGCAGTCCCATGCCGAGGCCGGCGATGCACCAGGTGAAAAAGGTGGTCAGCAACGACCAGTCCGCCGACAGCACGGGCAGGACCCCGGCCAGTCCGACGATGAGCAGGAGGAATCCCGCGCGTGACGTGCGGGCCAGATCGCGTTCGGGGGAGTCGCGTCGACTGCTGAGTGCCGATCCCACGCTCCACGTCAGGGCCGCACCGATGATCACGAAACCCTGCACGGCGGCCGACGCACCGTGAATACGATCGGCGGCCAACGGGATGAAGGAGTCGGCCCCCAGAAAGGCGGCGGTGGCCAACGATCGACAGGCCAGGATCGCGGGCAATCCCGGCCGGGCTCGAAGGGTTCCCGGTGGCATCAGTCGGCGAAACGACGTCATCGCGACGGTGATGCCCACCGCGGTGGACACCACGGCGACGGGCGCGTCGGGTGATTGAACGCCGGCGATGATCAGGCCGACACCGAGGGCCAGCCCGAGTGCGAGTGGAACGCGACTGGATCGGTCGCGCGCCGAGGAGAGATGGGGATCGATCGGCAACGAACCCATCGCGGACACGACGACGAGAGCGGTGATGATCGCCAATGGTGCGATGCCGATGAATACCCAACGCCAGTCGGCCTCGTTGGTGATCCAACCGGCGAGACCCGGGGCGACGAGGCTGGGCAGAACCCAGCCGGCCGACACCCACGCGAGGATGGTGGCGCGACCGTCGGCGGGCCAGACCCTTCCGATGAGGGCGAACGTGATCGGAGCCAAACCACCCGCTCCGGCACCCTGAACGATGCGACCCAACAACACGATCACCATG
>SYCH01000243.1 GCA_005787025.1 Actinomycetota bacterium
TCTGATTCGTCTGCGCGCAGCGGGCTGCGGTGTCCTGTCGGAGGAGAGTGGGTCGGAAAATCTCGATCGACCCGTGGTGGTCGTCGTCGATCCACTGGACGGCTCCACGAACGCCAGTCGTGGGGTGCCGCACTTCGCCACATCACTGTGTGCTGTCGACGCCGATGGTCCGTTGGTGGCGTTGGTCGCCCACCAAGCTGGCGGTCCGCGATGGTGGGCGGTTCGTGGTGGCGGAGCGTGGCGAGATGGGCGACGAATCGAACGACTCGTGGTCCCGACATGGGAGCAGTCCGTGGTGGCCGTGTCGGGTCGTCCCCCCGAATCACCGGGTTGGGGCCAGTTCCGAAGTTTCGGCGCCTCGGCGATCGACCTGTGCTTCGTGGCTGACGCGACGGTGGACGCCTTCATCGACATGAGCCCGAGCGCCCACGGGGTGTGGGACTACCTGGGTGCCATGTTGGTCTGTGCCGAAGCCGGCGTCGACGTTCGCGACGCTCAGGGTCGGGATTTACTGGTGATGGACCATGCGGCCCGTCGCACACCGGTGGCGGCCCCGGCGGGAATCATGGAGCGTGCGTTGGACGTGCGGCGTCGATTGCCGCTGTGACGATCAGCCGACGTCGGCGGCGCGCTGACCCTCGTGCCACACCCGCGACACGCTGGGATGGCGCAACTTGCCCAGGGCTCGGGCCTCGATCTGGCGCACCCGCTCGCGGGTGACACCCATCTTGTCGCCGATCTCGGCCAGCGTCAGGGGCACGCCGTCGATCCCGAACCGGGCCCGCAACACTTCCTCTTCGCGCTCCTCGAGGCGACGTAGCTGCTCGGTGAGGGCTCTCTTTTCGAGGGCGGCCGCGGCGGCTTCGTACGGCGAAACCGCTCCCTCGTCGGGGATGATCTCGCCCAGTTCGGTCTCGCCCTCGGCGTCGAGAGGGGTGGACAGCGACACGAGGGGTCGACGGTGTTGGCGCACCAGAGCCACCCGCTCGGCACTGACCCCCGACAACTCGGCGACCTCTTCGACGGTGGGCTGGCGGTCGAGTTCGGCGGCCAGTTTGTCGGTGCTCTGATCGATGAGCGAGTACACCTCGCGCACGTGCGAGGGCACCCGGATGGTGCGCGACGAGTCAGCGAGCGCGCGACCGATGGACTGGCGAATCCACCACGTGGCGTACGTGGAGAACTTGAAGCCCTTCTGGTGGTCGAAGCCCTCGACGGCACGCATCAAGCCGAGGTTGCCCTCTTGGATGAGGTCCAGCAGGCCGAGACCGGCACCTTCGTAGCGTCGCGCGACGCTGACGACGAGACGCAGGTTGCATTGGATGAACTCGGCGCGCGCGGCGTCACCGGCGCGCACGACGCGATTCAGTTCGGTGCGTTCGCGACCCTTCGGTGCTGGTTCCGTGTCGAGGCGTTCCTGGGCCACGCGGGATTCGACGATGATGGCGGCCAAGCGACGCTCGTCATCGGCGATGAGCAACGGATACGTACCGATGTCGTCGAGGTACTGCCGCAGCAGTTCACTCTCTGCGTCTCCGGAACGAGGTGCCATGAGAGAAACCGTAATGGCGCGGTTCCCGCGCACGGTGGATACCCGTCAGGCGAAGAAGCCCCTCAGTGCGTCGGCCATCTTCCTTCGGGGTCCGGCGCCCGAGGGCAACATGTCGACCATCGTGAGGGACGTGTGGACGTGTCCGCGAGCCTTCAGGTGTTGCACGGGCACACCGGCGGCCCGAAGAGCCGCCGCGTACGCGTCGCCCTCGTCGCGCAGTGGGTCGAACTGACAGGTGACGATCATCGCCGGCGGCAAGTCGGCGAGGTTCGGCGCCAGCAACGGCGACGCCTTCGGATCGGATCGATCGGAGGGGTCGGCGTAGTGATTCCAGAACCACTCCATGAGCGACTTGGTAAGAATGAAACCGCTGGCGTTCTCGCCGTGCGACGGATGTTGACGCGAACCGTCGGTGACGGGGGTCAGCAACAGCTGACCACTCAACCTTGGTCCACCGGCGTCACGAGCCGATTGGGCGGCCACGGCGGCCACGTTGCCACCGGCGCTCCAGCCCGCCACGGCGAGTTGGTCCGAGTGTCCACCGAGAGTCGTCGCGTTGTCGGCGACCCAACACAGAGCCGCGTAGCCGTCGTCGGCCGCGGCGGGGAAACGACTCTCGGGAGCGTGTCGATAGTCGACCGACACGATGATCACGTCGGCGAGCGAGCACAGGGCCCGACACAGGGGGTCATCGGATGTGTGGCTGCCGAACACCCAGCCACCACCGTGGAAATAGACGACGACCGGATGCGGTCCGGGGGAGGCGGGTCGGTAGAGCCGGTAGTTCAGGTCGCCTCCGGCGCCCGGCAGGACACCGTCGACGATCTCACCGACGTCGGGTCCGGGTGGGCGCATGGCCGAGGAGGCTTCGGAGAAGGCGCGCGCATCGACGGGGCTCATGGACTCGATGGGCGGCAGGCCGAGAGAGGCCATCATGTCCACGACCATCTCCACGTCGGGTTGGATCTCGCGGATCGGACCGTCGTTCACTTGTCGCTTGCCGTCACCCTCGAGCACGAAGCCGAGGTAGCCCCGGGCCCGAACCTCGTCGCAAATGCGGCGATAGCGACCCACGCCACCGATGTAGGGAAAGAGCACCCGCGGCTTACCGGGCACGTTGGCTCCCATGTACCAGGAGTCGGTCTCCTGGAACAGGGTGATGTCGGCGCAGTCGGTGCAGTGCTTGCGCCAGGCCTCCTCGGCGAACGGGGTGGCCTCGATGGTGTCGAAACCCTTGTCGCGCAGATCGACGAGGGTGTCGGTGATCCAATCGACGTGCTGCTCGATGGACACCATCATGTTCGAGAGCACTGACGGACTGCCCGGTCCGGTGATCATGTAGAGGTTCGGGAAGCCGACCGTGGTGAGGCCGAGATAATTGTGCGGACCGTGTTCCCACTTCTGCTTCAACGTCACACCGTCCTTGCCCGTGATGTCGACGTTGACGATGGCACCGGTCATGGCGTCGAAACCCGTGGCGTAGATGATCGCGTCGAAGTCGTGCGACTCGTCGCCGAAGTCGATGCCGGTCTCGGTGATGGTGCGAATCGGCGTGGAGTTCAGATCCACCAAGCGCACATGGGGCCGGTTGAACGTTTGGAAGTATTTGGTATCCATGCACGGTCGCTTGGTTCCGTAGGGGTGCTTGCGCGGAGAAAGCAGTTCGGCGGTGGCAGGGTCCTTCACCACGGCGCGGATCTTGTCGCGCATGAAGTCGGCCACCACTTCGTTGGCCGCGCGGTTCGTTCCCACGTCGGTGAAGACGGAACCGGGTTCGAGAAGTTCGCCCTTGTTCCAGGCGACCTCCAACATGTCGAAGGCCGTCTCCCGAGGAACGCCGAGAGCCGACATCGTGGGCAGTGTCAGGGGAACGCCGGACATCGACTGCTTTGCTTCGGCCTCGTAGGCGGCACGATCGGCCTTCAGTCGGTCGAGTCGATACTGCGGTGGGGGTCCGTTGAGGGCGGGGATGGAGTAGTTCGGTGTCCGTTGGAACACCACGAGTTCACTGGCTTGATCGGCGATGAGAGGGATGGACTGGATTCCCGACGAACCGGTGCCGATGACGGCCACCTTCTGGCCCGTGAAGTCCACTCCTTCGTGGGGCCAACGACCGGTGACGTACACGCCACCTCGGAACCGCTCGGTGCCGGGGATGTCGGGCTCCTTGGGCACCGAGAGGCAGCCGGTGGCCATCACGTAATGGCGACAGGTGATGGTCTCGCCCGTCGAGGTGTGGACGGACCAACGCTTGGTGTCGTCGTCCCACGCGGCGCGGTTCACGCGCACGCTGAAGTCGATGCCGGAATAGAGGTCGTGCTTCTTGGCCACGAATTGGGCGTAGCGCAGGATCTCGGGTTGGGCGGCGTGCTTCTCGGACCACGTCCACTGCTCGTGCAACTCGGGATCCCACGTGTACTGGTAGTCGGTGGTGGAGATGTCGCAGCGGGCGCCGGGGTAGCGGTTCCA